>JBJERG010000175.1:0-4928 GCA_051882155.1 Ruminococcus sp. | reverse complement strand
CATCAAGTGCAACAGTGTACGGTGAAGAGAATCCTGTTCCCTATACAGAAGAGATGCAGAGAGGAACCTGTACAAATCCATATGGCTGGACAAAGGTCATGATGGAGCAGATTTTAGAGGATGCAGCAAAGGCTGACAAGAATCTCTCGGTTGTACTTCTGCGTTACTTTAATCCCATCGGTGCCCATGAATCCGGCAGAATAGGAGAAGATCCTCAGGGTATACCGAATAATCTTATGCCATATGTGGCACAGGTAGCAGTTGGAAGACGTGAAAAGCTGACTATCTTCGGACAGGACTACGATACTCCCGACGGAACCTGCCGCCGTGATTATATTCATGTAGTTGATCTTGCCAAGGGTCATGTCAAGGCGATTGAATACGTACTTGAAAATGACGGAGTAGAGATATTTAATCTGGGTACAGGCACTCCCTACAGCGTAACTGAGATAGTTACAACATTTGAAAAGGTAAATGATATCAAAATCAACTATGTATACGGCGAAAGACGTGCAGGTGATCTTCCTGAGAGCTATGCTAATGCTGACAAGGCACTGCGTGTTCTTGGCTGGAAAACAGAAAAAACTCTTGCTGATATGTGCAGAGATACATGGAACTGGCAGAAAAATAACCCCAACGGTTACAAAGATTAAGGAGAAAAGATATGTGCGGAATCGTAGGTTTCACAGGTATGCATCAGGCTGCACCGGTACTGCTTGACGGACTTTCAAAACTTGAATACAGAGGCTATGACTCGGCAGGAATTGCTGTCCGTGACGGAGAGAATGATACTGAGATAATAAAGGAAAAGGGAAAACTGAAGGTGCTTCAGGAAATGACTGATAACGGAAATGCTGTAAAAGGCTGCTGCGGCATTGGTCATACAAGATGGGCTACCCATGGTGAACCTTCAGCACTTAACGCTCATCCACACGCAAGTGATGATGAAAACGTAATTGCAGTACATAACGGTATTATTGAAAATTATCAGGAGCTGAAAGAAAAGCTTATAAAGGCAGGCTATGTTTTCCATTCCCAGACTGATACTGAAGTAGCGGTGAAACTTATTGATTATTATCAGAATAAGTATAAGGAAGGACCGGTGGATTCTATTGCCCGTGCAATGATAAGGATACGAGGTTCATACGCTCTGTGCGTTATGTTTAAAGATTATCCCGGTGAAATATACACTGCAAGAAAAGACAGCCCTATGATAATAGGTATTGCAAATGGTGAATCCTATGTGGCTTCCGATGTTCCTGCGATCCTTAAATATACAAGAAATGTATATTACATAGGAAATATGGAAATTGCAAGACTTGGAAAGGGCAGTGTAACATTCTATAACATCGAACGTGAGGAAATTGAGAAGCCTTTAACCGAGATAGAATGGGATGCTGAAGCAGCAGAAAAGGGCGGATATGAGCATTTTATGCTGAAGGAGATTCACGAGCAGCCTAAAGTTATAAATGATACCATTAACTCTGTTCTGCAGGACGGCCAAATAGACTTTTCCAAAACAGGTCTTGATAATGAAACAATGCAAAATATAAGCCGTATATATATTGTTGCCTGCGGTTCTGCTTATCATGTTGGAATGGCAGCTCAGTATGTTATAGAAGAGCTTACAAGTCTGCCTGTAAGAGTAGAGCTTGCATCTGAATTCCGATACAGAAAAATGAACCTTGCAAAGGACGGTCTTGTTATTATAATCAGTCAGTCCGGTGAAACAGCAGACAGCCTTGCAGCCCTCAGAATGGCAAAGGAAAAGGGCATAAGGACTCTGGGTATCGTTAACGTTGTAGGTTCCTCCATTGCAAGAGAAGCTGACAATGTTTTCTATACTCTGGCAGGGCCTGAGATATCTGTTGCTACTACAAAGGCATACAGTACCCAGCTTGTGGCAGCATATCTTCTTGCATTAGGCTTTGCAAAGGCAAGAGGAGAGATAGAAGAAGAAAGATATGCAGAGCTTATTGAGGAAATCTGTACAATTCCTGAGAAAATAGAGAAAATTCTTGAGGATAAGGAACGTATTCAGTGGTTTGCAAGCAAGCTTGCCGGTGTAAAGGACGCATTCTTTATCGGCAGAGGAATTGACTATGCAATTTCTCTTGAAGGCAGCCTGAAGATGAAGGAAATAAGCTATATCCATTCAGAGGCTTATGCGGCAGGTGAACTGAAACATGGTCCGATTAGCCTTATTGAGGACGGAACAATTGTATTCAGCGTTGTGACACAGCAGAATCTTTATGAGAAAACAGTCAGCAATATGGCAGAGGTAAAAAGCCGCGGCGCACATCTCATGGGACTCACAACCTATGGCAATTATGCAATGGAGGATACAGCTGATTTTACAGTTTACATTCCTAAGATAAACCAGCTGTTTGCAGGCAGTCTTGCGGTTGTACCACTGCAGCTTTTAGGTTATTATGTATCTGTTGCAAAGGGATATGATGTGGATAAACCCAGAAATCTTGCCAAGAGTGTAACGGTGGAATAAAGCAGAATCGGGGACTTAAGCGGATGAAAAAGATACTGGAAAAATTCAGATACAGAAAAGTAATACTTGCAGCGGCTGATGCCTTTATAATTACGACAGCTGCACTTATCACTAATTTTGTGCTGTCAGCATTTAATAAGGATTTATCCGGCAAAATGCTGACAATGTCCATTGTAATGAGTGTTGTTTCCTGTGGTATCTGTTTGCTTGCGTTTGGTGCATACAGCAAGCTGTGGAGGTATTTCAATAAGAAAGATTATCTGTCATGCGTTTACGGCGTTCTTGTCGGAATGTCAATAGTCTGCCTTTTTTTCGGTGTTATGATAGGAAATGTTCCTATAACTTATGCAGTCATACATTTTTTGATATCGGTTATTGGAATATGCGCATTCAGATTTATATTTAAGCAGACATTTATTGAGTTGATTGACTGCGGAATTAAAGAATCAGAGTATAAGCGTACAATGATGATCGGGGGCGGACAGGCGTGTAAAATGCTTCTGAAGGAAATAAAGAATGCAAAACAGTCCTCTTCCGGAAATTCATCAGCACTTTTTGATCCTGTTTGTATTATTGATGATGATAAATCAAAAATCGGCACAGAGGTAAACGGTGTAACTGTAGTAGGAACTACAGCTGATATTCAAAAGTATGCAGATGAAAAGAAAATCGAACAGATAATCTTTGCAATTCCGTCATGTTTGGAGGAAGAACGCCAGAGGATACTTGACATTTGCTCCAAAACAAATCTTCCGATAAAGATAATTCCATTTCTGGGCAACCTGATATTTGATAATAACAATTCAACTCTTTTAGGGCAGGTTCGTGACATTAAAGTCGAAGACCTGCTTGGACGGGATCCTATTACTTTTGATAACAAGGACATAAAGAATTTTATTTCCGGAAAGATCTGTATGGTAACAGGCGGAGGCGGTTCTATTGGTTCTGAGCTTGTAAGGCAGATTGCAAAATACAGCCCGAAACAAGTAATAATCGTGGATATTTATGAAAACAACGCCTACGATATCCAGCAGGAGCTTACAATGGAATACGGTGATTCACTGGATCTTGTTACACTTATAGCAAGTGTAAGAGATTATTACCGTATGAATCAGATATTTATAAAATACAAGCCTCAGATCGTTTTCCATGCAGCGGCTCATAAGCACGTACCTCTTATGGAGGTATCTCCTATGGAAGCGATAAAAAATAATGTGGTGGGTACATTCAATACAGCAACTCTGGCACAGTTTCATGATGTGGAAAAATTTGTTATGATATCCACCGATAAGGCTGTGAATCCTACAAATGTAATGGGTGCTTCAAAGAGATGCTGCGAGATGATAGTACAGTATCTTGCCCAGCAGCACGAGGGTATTACAGAGTTTGTTACAACCAGATTCGGAAATGTTCTCGGCAGCAATGGTTCAGTCATTCCATTGTTTAAAAGGCAGATAGAACAGGGAAAGCCTGTTACTGTGACGCATCCTGATATAATAAGATATTTCATGACCATACCTGAAGCGGTAAGTCTTGTAATGGAGGCAGCAGCCATTGCCAAAGGAGGAGAAATCTTCATACTTGACATGGGGCAGCCTGTACGTATAGTTGCACTTGCAGAGAATCTTATTCGTATGTATGGAAAAGTGCCGTATAAGGATGTTGAGATAAAGTTTACAGGACTTAGACCTGGCGAGAAGATCAAAGAAGAGCTTCTCATGAATGAAGAAGGACTGCAAAAAACAGGAAATAAGCTCATTTTTATAGGAAAGCAGATAGAAATCGATGAGCATACATTTGCTTCAAGGCTGCAGACTCTTTGTGATGCTGCAAAGGAGAATAATGATGAACTTGCGATTTCTGCCCTTCATGAAATGGTGCCTACTTTTGTGACACCCGAGGAATTTAACAAAAAAGTTCTTGTTAATGTATAAAGACGGGACTGCTGCAAAGCTTAAATCTGCGGCAGTCCCTGTTGTTTTTATTCAGCTGCAAAAATGTATCCATATAAAACGATGAAGCAGACTATATCTGTATGATATTCCGAAAACTGTCATGAACTGGAATCGTTATCATCATTTTGATATTCCAAAATATCTCCAACCTGACAATCAAGAGTTTCGCATATAGCAGAAAGTGTTGTGAATCTTATAGCAGTGACCTTGTTGTTTTTGATTCGTGACATATTGACATTTGAAATGCCGACTTTTTCTGCAAGCTCATTAAGTGAAATTTTTCTTTCCACCATCATGCGATCAAGTCTGAGTACTATTTTTCCCATTAATTTCTCCTCTTATACAAGACCGTCAACTTCTTCTTCCAGTTCAACACCGTGGGCGAAGAACTGCATAAGGCAAAGCACCAGCACACCAATAATAAAACCGGAAATATTTACGCTTATCTCCACTGCATCTGCTCCTGCTAT
>JBJERG010000174.1:0-4948 GCA_051882155.1 Ruminococcus sp. | reverse complement strand
CCAAGTGGTGAAGGGGCTCCCCTGCTAAGGGAGTAGGTCGGGAAACCGGCGCGAGGGTTCAAATCCCTCTTTCTGCGCCATGAAAACACGCAATGTCTATTGCGTGTTTTTCGCATTTATATAAGAATGAAAGGAAGCATTATCATGAGAGCGGTAGTTACAGGAGCAACCTCAGGCATAGGACGGGATATGGCAATATACCTTGCCAAAAACGGCTGGGAACTTATTCTGACAGGAAGAAACCGAAAAGAGCTTGCAAGACTGAAAAAATGTCTTCCTACAAAAACCGAAGTGATCCCTCTTGACCTTTCAGAACCGGATGCACCCTTTCAGCTGTACAAATTTTGTCAGGGCAGAAAAATTGATATGCTGGTAAACAATGCCGGCTTTGGAAAATACGGCAAATTTGCAGATACTGAGCTTAAAGATGAGCTTGATATGATCTCTGTGAATGTACGTGCTGTGCATATACTCACAAAACTTTTTCTGAAGGATTTCAGAAAGAGAAACAGCGGAAGAATACTCAATGTGGCTTCAAGCGCAGGCTTTCTCACAGGACCGAATATGTCCACCTACTATGCCACTAAAAATTATGTGGTAAGGCTTTCTCTTGCAATAGCAGAGGAACTCAGAAAAGAAAAAAGCGGCGTTACTATGAGCGTTCTTTGTCCCGGACCTGTTGATACTAATTTCAACGAGAGAGCCGGCGCAGGATTCCTTATTATGGGAATGAAAAGCAGCGAGGTGGCAGAATATGCCATTGAAAAGACGCTTAAAGGCAAATGGTTAATCATTCCGGGGGTTTTTATGAAGCTGTCAGTTTTTGCTGCACGTCTGCTTCCGGAAAGTGTAATGCCCGCTGTGATAAGCAGCATTCAGAAGGGAAGAGAAATTCTGAACTGATAAACATAATGTGAAATAATAGAAAAATCCCTTGACAACAGCTCTGGAATCTGTTACACTGAGTGTATACAGAAAGGATGGTGCTGTTTGTTACACGCAATTGGTTCCAGAAAAGAACTGACAGAGCTTGAGTATTACGATCTTGTGTCAGATATTCTGGAGAATGATATGGTAAAGGAACTTAAAAACTATCGCCACCATATTTCAACTAATCGTTATCAGCATTGTGTAAACGTATCGTACTATAATTATCTGGTGTGCAGGTTTCTGCATCTTGATGTATCATCTGCCGCACGTGCAGGTATGCTTCATGATCTTTATTATTACGATACCAAGGCTTACCGCAAAAGCAACTGCGAACGTTCTCATGCAAAAAATCATCCCGATGTTGCAGTAAACAATGCCGGTGAGCTGTTTTCACTTAATTCAACAGAGGAAGATATTATAACAAGACATATGTGGCCTCTTACAAAGGGAAGGCCTCATTCAAAGGAAGGCTATGTAATAGTCGTGGTAGACAAATACTGTGCCGCTTTGGAGCTTATTGCCCCGAAAATGCGTACAGCTATGCAGAAAATGCGAAGAAAGAAAAGCGTCGCATAAAACATCAAAACATAAAAACAGGGCTGGTGCATTTTACTGCATCAGCCCTTCGTCTGTTAAAAGAAAAATTATTCGGAAACAAGCTTTGTACCGCACTTGCCGCAAAATTCGAATGTATACTTTTCATCGAACTTTGTACCGCACTTGCTGCAAACACGTACACCCTTGATAGCCTGAAGTTCATTCTTCATGCTGTTGATTCTTCTCTTTCTGTCGTCAATGTCAGCACATAAAGAGGAGTAGTCACCCTTGGGATTGGAATAGTAATGCTTGCCTATCTCCAGCATAACCTCCTGTATACGCTCCTGTTCGTAAGCGATTTTCTTCTTCAGATTGCTTGTGTCAGACGCAGACTTGGACATATCGGTAACGCCCTTTGTAGCACCGGACAGCTTGTCAAAAATACCAGCCATAGTGTATCTCTCCTATTCTAATAAATACTATTTAAATTATACAGCTTTTTACAGCAAATGTCAAGACTTACTTTTCAATTGGTTCGAAACATATTCTGATTACAGGCATTTTTTTAATTTCTGTATATGAATTGTACAGACCGTCTTCAATTGTAAGGTCATTCTCACCGCTGGCAGGCGGAGCGAATATTTTCAGCGTCATATCTGTTTCACCTGCAAGAGGTTTTTCGTAAAATGCACTCATCAGGTCAATATATTTTGTTTTCGGTGCCTTGTAAAACCACCTGCCGTTTATTTCCATTATAAGGTTGCTGTCATCTTCGAAGTAAATTTCGCAGAAAACAGGGTTCTTTTCAAAATGAAGAGGAATTGCAATACCCTCGGCATCCTCTGAATTGCCCCATCTGAGGATTACAGGAAGCTGAATCTCCTCGCCCTGTGTTATGACAGGCTTATGCCTTTCTCTGTTGATGATTTCCCTGTATGTTTCCATTACCGGCTGAGGAATGCCCACCTCCGGATTGTTTGGATCCTCCATTTCAAGACCCAGCCTGCCTCTGTCACGGAATTGATAGAAGGTAAAGCCTGTAAACCAGTCCGCATTGTCTTCTTCAAGAATATCACAGAATTCACGTACCATCTGAGCCTGTTCGTAAGGACCTGTAACATCACCGTCTGCATTAAGCTCTGACATGACCATAGGCTTCTGAACGCCGCCGTTAAGATACAGGAATCTTTCAAAGCTTTTCTTTGTGAGATCGTAAATATCCTTTATTTTGTGCCTGTAATATGATCCGCCGCCGGGCTCTGCAATATCAAAAGGCCAGCCGTAATGCAGTGCAAAATATTTGTCAACAGACCAGACGTCTGCTTCCGGTATGGTCTGGGCGAATTCCTTTTCCTTAACCATTTCCTCGGATTCCGGGTCTTCAATTCCTCCGATGCAGATTATGGTCTGTACATTGGGCGCAATTTCCTTTATGATGCGGTTTGCCCGTACAAAGAAATCTGACACTTCCTGATATGTACAGCGCTTATTAAAGGAAAACCAGCTTCCGGTTGCTTCGTGATTTATGCGGAGAAATACTCTTCCGAAGGGACGCAGATCCTTCGCAATAGCAGCAAGATGCTCGTCCGGAACGTTAGGGTCAATAGTAAGGGTTAGTGTTACGTCCTGACCGTGGGAGCGTATGTCACGCATAAATCTGAAGGGTTCGCCTTCAGTGCTGCCATTCAGCCCGCCCTCGTAAGGGAAATAATCATCATAGGGATAGCCCCATGCGTGTCTTATATCAGGGCCAGCGTGAACAACGCTTGCTCTTCCCGGCCAGCCTTCATCCAGAGGATAATAGCAGTACATAAGACTGATGCTGCGGTGAGGTCTGCCCAGTCTTGACAGAATGTAATCCTGGGAAACATACTCGCCTCTTTCACTGCCGTCACCGAGATCAACTGCACATTTTGCTTTGCCCATATGCAGCTTGTAAATTTTATTCATTTTAATTCTCCTTTGATTTTTGTGGAAAAGATAATTTAAATTGAACTAATATATAAATATTTTATCATAATTCTTCAATATTGTCAACTTTTTTGCCGGATTATCTGCCGTAAAGACATTTTCTGTGTTATCTGAATGAGGGCGTTTTACAAAACGGCAATTTCTGACAGTGCGAAGAAGTGTTAAAAAATTGTGTATACAGGCAAAAAAGACAGTCTTTATTTGTGAAAATTGTGAGAATCTGAAAAAATTCAAAAAAAACTATAGACTTAATGAAAGTTTTATAGTATAATAAATAAGTATTTGAATAATTACTTGGAGGTAATGAAATGGCAAACTTTAAAAGAATAGCAGCCGCAGCTGCATCAATTGCAATGCTGGGTTCACTGGCAGCCTGCGGAAGCAATACTGCATATGCGTTTACAATAGACGGTGAGAAAGTAAATGCGGGCGTATATATTTATTATTCATATGTGTCATACAATGAAGCAATCAATACACTTACAGAACAGAATTCAGAGCTTGATACTACAGATGATAAGCTTGTAAAGGAACAGCAGATCGACGGCAAGGATACGCTTACATGGATTCAGGACAAGGCAGCCACATATTGTAAGGAACACGTTGCAGTCAATAAGGAATTTGACGCTGCCGGACTTACTCTGTCTGCTGATACGCTGACTGAGATCGATACAGCAATGGAAACCTTCTGGAGCGAAAATCAGAAGGGCTTTGAGAAAAACGGCGTTTCTGAAGGTTCTGTCCGTGAAGTTCTGGAATATACATACAAAGCAAGCGAACTTTTCAAGTACTACTATAACATAGGCGGAGAAGAAGGCACAACTGAAGATGAAGTCTATGATTATTATGTGGATAACACTGCACGTGTTCAGTATATTCGCTTTGATGCAGTAGACGGTGCAGGTGAAAAGCTTGAGGGCAGCGGTGAAACCAAGTTCAAGAAGATGGTTGATGATTATCTTGCTGCTGTTGAAAAGCTGAATGATGAAAAGAAAATTGAAGATGAAATGAACACCATTAAGGAAGAGTACAGTGCTTACGTAACATCTGTATCCGAAGAAGCGGCAGCAGAGGCAGCAGCAACTGCAACAGATGAAAATGGTTCAACTATTACAACAACAACCACTACAACAATTGCAACAACAACTTCCGAGGGTGAAACAACCACTACAACAACTACAGTTCCTTATGCAAATGAGTCTATTGTTGCTAAGGTAACAACCAAGGAAGATACAAAGGAAGAGGATCTGTACTATACACCCTGCAAGGCTGTACACGATTTTGTGTTTGAAAAGGCGAAGACAAATAAGCCTGAGGTAATATATGATGAAGAAAATAATGCCTATTATCTGGTTGTGCGTTATGATATTGAAAAGCGTATGACAGATGACGACCTCTGGACAGACAGCCAGAAGGAAGGCGTTGTAGCGGCTATGTTCAGTGACGCATTCCAGGATAAGCTGGATACATGGGTGGCTGCACTTGATGTTAAGACAAATGAAGCAGCAAT
>JBJERG010000173.1:0-4977 GCA_051882155.1 Ruminococcus sp. | reverse complement strand
GGGAATCTATTGAAGAAAATCTTTCCGAAAACTGTAGAAATGAAATTTGCGAAAAAGGTCTTTTGAAACGAGCTTCAGTGTAGTACAGGATAGCTATGCCCTTTTGCAGAAAAATAGAAGAAATATTGTCATATATGCCTCTGAAATCGGCTCTTTTGCGTGATTTTGGAGGCTTTTGCTTTTCTGTGACACTATTGAAGGTTGTTTTTATGGTTATCAGAGGTGACCATTAGAAATTATAATTAATTGATTTGCAAATATAACAAAAGAGAATGTAATAAATATGCTCTTATCGGCAGTTCTTTGAAAAAAATTGACAGGTGTACTATGCTGTGAAACCAGATGTCAAAAATATGTGTCTATATTATTAGTAGATATATTATAGATAATAGTAAAATCAAAACTGTAATCATAAAATTTGAAAGGAGAATGAAAATGAGGAAAAATATCATTTTAATAACCTTGATCGCTGCAATGGCACTATCTGGCTGCTCTGAAAGTAATAGGGCGTCGGATATACCTGATAGTATAGAATCGAATAAAACTGCATCTGTACCGGATAATGGGCATTCAGATGTATCAAAGGATATGGTTTACATTTCTGAAAATGCTGATTATTACAAAAACGGTGTTGTTTTCGGCAGCGAGAAAGCTATGTTTCTTGATTTTGATACCATGGAAAAAGCTCCGCTTTGTGCTGTGCCTAACTGTACACACACAGATTCAGACTGCCTTGCAAAGATTGTTGGCAGTACACCCGTTTTTTATAACGATAGTATATATTACCTATCCTCAAATTATGGCGCAGTGAAAGAAACTTCGGACAGACCGGAGTTTTACATTGATTCAAAGCTGATGAAAGCATCTCTTGATTCCTCAGAAACAGAAGCAGTATGTGAATTTCATGACTGCGCTCCTCCTGAGAAATTTGGTAAATATGTATTGTATAAAAATGAATTATTCTTTATAGGCGATGATTTGAATCCCGTAAAAGATAACTATGGCGGACTTAGTTACGGTAATTCAGGAGGAACGCATTTTTTATGCAGTATAAATCTTGATACCGGTGAATATACGAATTACGGCAGCATTTATGACGGTGACAAGGAATATGAAGCATCTGCTTATTCAAGTTCGGCAGTAATTTCAGGTATCTATAACGAAAAAATGTATCTGGGATATACTTTTGTGGAAGATATGAAAAGTCTTGACAGCGGTATTTTTGAGTTTACCTGTCTGAATTTTGAATTTGACTTTAAAACAAAAACCTGGAAAGAGTCAGAACTGCCTTATTCACGATATATGAATAATAGCACATATACATACTTTGATAATGAAGAAAAACAGTTTCACATTATTTACAACGAAAAAGATATTGAAATCCCATATGAATATGAGGTGACAAATTGCAGTGAATTCAATGGCAAACTATTTATGCCTGATGAGGGAAAATGGTTTGATCTTACTGATTCATCTGAGCATTCTTTAGGAGAATACAGCGGTTACCAGGTAGTCGGTTATACTGACGGCAATTATATTCTTTTGAATGGCGGAAGAAATACAAAAATAACAGAAGAACAGCTGCTTAAAATGTAATCAAAGGAGTAAGGTAGTATGAATACTCTTGAACTAAAGAATGTAAGCAAGCACTATGGCAGGAAAAAGCGTGCATTATGCGATTTCAGCTTTAAGTTTACAAACGGTATATATGGTCTTTTAGGTCCAAATGGTGCGGGTAAATCCACTCTTATGAATACAATTACAGATAATCTTCTGCCTGACAAAGACGGAGGCAAGATTCTCTGGAATGGCGTGGAAACAAAAATACTGAAAGATAAATTCCGTAGCAGACTCGGATATATGCCTCAGCAGCAGAATCTGTACGAAAATATGACCGCCCATACATTTCTGAATTATATTGCAGCTCTCAAATGTCTTGACAAAAGAACTGCGGCAAAAGAAATCTCAGAATTAGCAGAACGTGTAGAGCTTTCAGAAGTACTCGATAAAAAAATGGGAGGCTTTTCAGGTGGCATGAAGCAGCGTGTCCTTATTGCATCTGCGCTTCTTGGCAATCCTGATTTAATTATTCTTGATGAACCTACCGCAGGTCTTGATCCTAAGCAGAGAGTAATAATCAGAAACATGGTTTCTGACCTTGGCAAAGATAAAATCATCATAATTTCTACCCATATTGTATCGGATATAGAAACAATAGCAAAAGAGATACTTTTCATAAAAGATGGACAGCTTATAGACAGCGGCAGTATCGCTGAACTTACAGAAAAGGTTAAAACAGGAGAACATACGCTTGAAAATTTGTATATGCAATATTATGGAGAACTGCAAAAATGAAGATACTTGCTGCAGAACTAAAAAAATTATTCAGCAGCAAAATATTTCTCATGATAATATCTGCTGTTTTTATTATAAATGCTTATCTCTGTGTCAGAACTGCCAATTCAGAAGATGCAAAGCCATATGAATACAGAGCGGTATATTCTGAAATGGAAGGGCTTACAGATGAAGAAAAACTGAACTGGCTTGATGAGCGTGCAAATGATGTTACCGGACAATATAAATATAACAGGAATTTGTTATATGAGCTTCAGGAAGAATGTTATAATATAGTCAACTATAAATCGTACCTTGAAAGCATTGATCAGCAGGCAAAATCCATGACAAGTATCTCCATCTTTGCAGATCCGGATACTTTTAATTACCGCAGTATAGTTAAAACACCGCCTGCTTATAAAAATGTTAAAAATGTCCAGCCTGTATTTGACGTATCAAAAGGAATTATTCTTGCAACGGATAACAATTTCACTGATATTCTCATAGGATTTATACTTCTTTTTTCAGTACTTTCACTTATGATTTCAGACAGAGAACAGGGAATGTCGGGACTGCTTTTTCCGCTGAAAAAAGGAAGAGGGTGTCTTATATTATCAAAAGTACTTGCCCTTGCTTCAGTTCTGTTTACAACAGTAATCTTAATTTATGCTGAAAATCTTATCATTTCGGGATATCTGTACGGGCTTGGTGATTTGCTTCGTCCTGTGCAGTCACTGAATGGCTTTATTGGATGTAATCTGAATATCAGTGTTGCAGGATATATTGTGTTGTATATGCTTTTCAAGTTTTGTGCTTTATTTGTTATCGGTGCTGTACTTACGCTTGCAGCTGTTAATACCAAAAATACTGTTTCATTCTTTGGAATATCAGCCGTCATTCTAATTACCGAAGGAATAGCTTATAATAAGATTGAAGCACTTTCAATTTACAGCATTTTCAGATACATAAATATTATTTCATTTACGAAAGCGGGCGATATTTTCTGCAATTACAAGAATATTAATTTCTGGGAATATCCGATACCTTTGATTTCTGCATCATTTACAGCAGTAATTACTATATCATTGATATGTGTGAGCCTTTCTGCGTTCCTTTATGCAAAGAAAAGAAATCTCGAATTTCGCAGAATTGGTTTGAAATTTATAAAAGTAAAGGAAAAAAGAGTGCGTTCGAGGCTGTATTATACTTTTTCAAAATCACTTATTCTTCAAAAAGGAATCTATATACTTCTTGTTTTTATAGCTGTATCAGTATTTATGACTCAGAATTTTACAAAGGAATATGATGTTTCTGATGTATATTACAAATATTATACAACTCAGCTTGAAGGTGATATAACAAATGATACGCTTGGGTTTTGTGATAATGAAGCAGCTCGGTTTGATGATATCAATACACGCATTACAGAGCTTCAGGAAACAGTTACAGGGTATTCAAAAGAATTAAATGATCTGTATAATGATCTGGCTCCGTCAATTGGTTTTTATCCGTTTCAGGAGCGTGTTAAAGAGGTTAAAGATATTGATAATGCACAGATTTTCTATGATACAGGCTATAAGCGGATTTTCGGACTTTTGGGGTATGATGATGACATGATATATGCACTTGCATCCATGCTGCTTTGTGTATTGCTTATTTCGCCAATGATTGCCAACGATAACAAATACCGTATGAAGCTTATTATCAATTCATCTATGTCCGGCAGAAAACAGTATGTAAAGCAAAATGTAACTGCTGCTTCAATATATGGCTGTCTGTCAGGCTTAATATGGATCATAGGCTATTCAGTTGATATATACAAGTTTTATGGATTCAGCGGACTGAATGCTCCGATACAAAGCATGACAGATTATCTCGGAGTACCATTAGATATAAAAATATGGCAGTATATATCCCTTATATATTTACTCAGAATAATTTTTATAATTTCTGCATCACTTATAATGCTCTTCATCTCATCAAAATGCAAAAATACAACAATGGCTTTGCTTGTGAATTTTGCCGTATTCGCTTTGCCGCTCATAATCTATCTTCTTGGTTCTGATGTTATGGTGAATATTGGATTCAATCCTTTTCTTAGTGTGAATGCGTTGCTTAACAATTTTTCAATTGTTCAGCTTGTGTTTCCTGTCGCAATACTTGGGTTGTTGATTGGCATAAAGATAAGAGCATATAGAACACTTTAATATAATTTTAACAGCATTTTAAACTCATAATAGATAAGCCTCTAAGATTAAATTCTAAGAGGCTTTTCATTTGTCTATTATCGTCATTAAAAAAACATTTATTTCTGAAATACCAGTCGATTATTCATTTACATAAAAAGGAGATAGAAATGAACAACTCTCCATTATTCCAATTCACCCTTCTTCCTGTCCATACTCCTTTCTGCAACGTGCCGTCTGCTCTGATATTTTTCAATCTGAGCATGGCACTTTTCCATTTGGTCCAATTTTTTCTTTTCAGCGGCATACTCCATATTTTTTGCGAATTTTTCAGATAAAAGCCTGTCACGCTTAGCTTTGAGAGCATCCAGACTTAGAAATCTGCTATCACGGTCAAAAATCACTTTTTCGTGAGCCATAACATAGTCACGGACGTAAGCAGATTTCTTCATTCCAA
>JBJERG010000172.1:0-5003 GCA_051882155.1 Ruminococcus sp. | reverse complement strand
AGCAGCCGGTAAAAACTCCGGTTAAAACGGCACTGCATACAGCAAGTGAAGTCAATTTGCATATACCTTTCATTAAAACTCCTCCTGTTTTTTATTTAAAATTTATTATATCATAAAATCGAAGATTTTTTGATATAATCGCCCGATATGCAGGAAGCAAATCTTTGATTTGCGTATCTGCAAGGGCATTTAAATAAACAAAATAAATGCTTGCATTTATTTTATCACATTATTTTATAAAAAGCAATAATTTAATAAAAAAGCCGCTGCAGCTAACATAAAAGCCACAGCAGCTTGAATTTATGAGATCATATGCTGGTCTGATTCTCTGTTCTTATTTTAATGAAATCCATCAGAAGATTAACTGTCTTTTCAACGCCAAGTTTACTGGAGTTTACAGAAATCTCGTAACTTCTTGAATCGCCCCATTTGTTAGGGCAATGAGAGTTGTGATAAGCTTTACGGGTTTTGTCATGACGAGCCATAATGCTGAGTGCTTCAGATTCGGTAACATTACGAACCATCTGAATACGCTTGCTCTTTTCATTTACATCGCCTAAAATAAAAATCGGTATCATGCAGGTGTATTCCCGAAGAATATGTTCAGCACAGCGTCCGACTACTACAAAGGATTCACCAGTAGCAGCTTTTTTTCTGAGATAGTCAAACTGAATCTCGGCTATTACCTCTTCCGGTGAATTGGAATGGCCTCTGACTGTTCTTGAAATAATAGGCTTTCTTCTCTTTTCATCATATTTTTTGAGATTATCTGCATCTACATTCATGTAATTAGCAATATCATCAAGCATATTTCTGTCATAGAAAGATATGCCAAGACGTTCTGAAAGCATTTTTGCTACTTCATGACCGCCGCTTCCGTATTCACGGCTGATTGAAATAATCATTTGTTTGCTCATATATACACACTCCTGTCATTACAGATAGAAAGCACAAATATAAATTGTGCTTATTAAAAGAACAATAACGGTTGCCGGAGCCATTTTTTTGCAATATTCGCCCCAGCCAATCGGGTGACCTGCCTTTGCAGCTGCTGATGTACCTACAACGTTTGCAGAAGCACCAATAGGTGTTGCACTGCCTCCTACATCTGTACCAATTGCAAGTGAGTATGCCAGTACATCAATATGTACATCGGTAGTAGCAGAGAGAGCCTTGATTACAGGTACCATTGTTGCAGCAAAAGGAATATTATCTATAAATGCACTTGCAATTGCGGATACCCAGATGATAATTCCTATCATCAGATATACGTTGCCGCCGCTTACCTTTTCAATGAATCCTGCAATAACTTCAAGTACGCCTGTCTTTTCAAGACCGCATACGACTACAAAGAGTCCTGTGAAGAAAAGCAGTGTCTTGTAGTCAACCTTCTTCAGTATTTCAAGAACGTGCTTTCCGGATGTGATCATTGTTACGACAGCAACTGATACGCCTATGAATGCTACTGTCAGATGTGTTGTTGCATGAGTTACAAGAAGAACTACTGCTGCAAGGAATATTATTGTATTGATAATAAAGCCGGGCTTATCTGTAATTGCACTTGCAGGTGACGGAAGATTAGAAAAATCTTCAGAAGCAGCATTGCTCTTTAAATCCTTACGCATAACAAGATAAAAATATGCAAGAATAAATACAAAGGAAATAAGTGCAATAAGACCTGTATGTGTAATAAAGTCTGTAAATGTGTAATTAAGCTGAGTACCGATGATAATATTGGGCGGATCTCCGCACATTGTTGCTGAACCGCCAAGATTTGCACAGAATATTTCTGCAAGAATCATTGGCACAGGCTGGAATTTCAGAAGACGTGCAAGTTCAATTGTTATTGATGCAAGGAAAAGAATTACAGTTATACTGTCGATAAACATTGCCAGCACAAAGGACATACACATAAATGAAATGAATATCGGTATTGTTTTGTAATGAACAAGCTTGGCAATAAGCATACAAAGCCAGCGGAAAAAGCCTACCCTTGCCATTCCCTCAACCATTATCATCATACCCGCAAGGAATAAAATAGTTGACCAGTCAATACCGCCTGATTCTGCTTCTGCACTGCTTGAATGCCAAAATTCCGGATTAACAATTGCTGAAAGATTGATCGTATCCCAGATTGCACCGAGGTCACGCAGACATACACCGAATACAAAAATCAGTGTAAGTACCCCACAACAAAGTGTGGTAATGTGTTTCTCGATTTTTTCTGTGATGATCAAGATGAACATAGCAACAAATATTATTATTGCCACTATAGACGCTGCTGTCATAAATATAGTCCCCTTTCATCCATCATATAGAATTTTACGGGATCATTCCCGTTTTTGCTGTAATAAAAGCCGTTTAACATGCTTAATGAGGGAAATCGACAGCAATTTCCCAAAAATTACAAGCCTTTTATATTATATCACTTAAATTATATATGTCAAGTTTAATGTATGACTTCAGCAACTTTTCGTGATATTGCACAATTGGACCTTGTGATTTTACAGGCATACTTTATATGTTTTATTAATCATTTATCATCAAAAAAAGCTAAGGAAAGTCTTGCTTTTTATTGTGTGTTGTGTTATAATTATTTAGATAAACACTTTATATCCGAAAGGACTGGAACATATGTCAAACAAACAGGACAGCAAAAAAATGAATTTTGAAATTCCACGGCCTGTATTTCCCAAGAAAGCCGTTGTCACCGGCGGTATGCCCTACGGCAACAAAGAACTTCATTTCGGTCATGTAGGCGGAATGCTTGTTTTTGCAGATACCTATGCACGTTTTCTCCGTGACCGTATCGGCAGGGAAAATGTTATTTTTGTAAGCGGTACAGACTGCTATGGTTCTCCCATTGCAGAAAGCTGGAGACAGAAAAATGCTTCCGGTGAATTCAAAGGTTCCCTGGTGGATTTTGTCCTCCGCAATCATGAAAAACAAAAAGCAACACTTTCTTCATATGCCATTGAACCAAATTTTTTCGGTGCATCTGGTCTTGACCCGGCTAAGGATGTACACGCTGAGTATACAAAAGAATTTCTGCAGTCGCTTTATGATAAAGGACAGCTTAAACGTATAACTACAATGCAGTTCTTCGACGAAAAAGCCGGCGTTTTTCTTAACGGCAGACAGGTTATCGGAAAATGTCCCGTTGAAGGATGCACATCGGAAAAAGGCTACGCTGATGAATGCGACCTCGGACATCAGTATATGCCAGAAAACCTGCTGAATCCTGTCAGCACTCTTACAGGTGAAACTCCTACAATGAAACCTGTCACTAACTGGTACTTTAATCTTCGTGACTATGAAAGTCTTCTTAAAGAATGGGTTGCTGAAATGCAGAAACGTAAGGATGTACGCCCCGTTGTTTGGAAAACTATCTCCGAATTTTTAAAGCCTCCCGTTATATATGTAAAGCGTGAATTCGAGGAAAAATATCTTGAACTCCGTGACAGTATGCCGGAGCATAATTACCTTGAAGAAAAGAAAAAGCCTTCATTTACTATTGAATTTACCACACTTTCAGATTGTGATGAGGCTTGCAGGATACTTACACAGAATCAGATCCGTTATCGTACAGGTAAAACTCTTGTTCCATTCAGGCTTACAGGCAATATTGAGTGGGGCGTTCCCGCTCCTTCTCTGGAAGATTCAGAGGGACTTACCGTATGGGTGTGGCCTGAGTCGCTTTGGGCACCGATCTCATTTACTAAGACATATCTTAAAAATATCGGTCACAGTCAATCTGAATGGAAGGATTACTGGTGCAGCAAGGATTCTACTGTTTATCAGTTTATCGGTCAGGATAATATCTATTTTTACGGTATTGCCGAACCTGCTATGTGGATGGCTCAGCAGACTTCTGCAGAGAAAACAGCAAATCCGCCTGAAGGAGAACTTCAGATGCCTGTCATTGTTGCAAATCACCATATTCTTTTCCTTGATAAAAAAGCTTCAAGCTCCGGTGCTGTAAAACCGCCTATGGCTGATGATCTCTTGCAGTATTACACACCGGAACAGCTTCGTATGCACTGGCTGGGACTGGGATTGGGTCAGCGTTCAGTAAGCTTTATGCCAAAGCCGTATAATCCTGACGCAAAGCCGGAAGATGCAGATCCAGTTGTGAAGGATGGTCTGTTGCTTTCAAATGTTTATAACCGAATCATTCGTACAGCTTTCTATACTACTCAAAAGGAACTTGACGGTATTATGCCTGATTTGCAGCCGGAAGAAAACATTATTGCTGATGCAAAAAAAGCAGTGCTTGATTATGAAAGACATATGTCAAAATTTGCATTTCATCAATGCACTTATGTACTGGATAGTTATATCAGAAATTCAAGTAAATATATGGCAAGATCCCTTAAGCCTGATGCACTTTCAAAGGAAGAGCTTTCTCAGATCCTCACTAATCTTTTCTATATGATACGCATCGCAGGTGTACTCCTGCACCCAATGGCTCCCATTGGTACTGAAAAGCTTCGTGAATATTTGCAGGTTGATGAGAGAATCTGGTCATGGGATACTATTTTTGAGCCTCTCAACTATTTTACGGAAAAAAATCATAAGCTTAAATTTCTTCCGCCTCGTACAGATTTCTTTACACGCCATGAAAGTCAGTTTGCTCAGTCTGAAGAGGAGTAAATGATACTTTATTTTTGATATTATAATTATACAAAATAAAAGCCTGAGAAATGAAACAATTCTCAGGCTTTTATAATATTCACTCTCTTGTCACGCAAAATCAAAAACTGCCGCATCACACAGAAACGGCAGCTATTTGATATTATTCAATTTGATCAATTAAAACTTGAAAGAACTTTCATTCTTTCGCATGAATTTCGATGGGACTCACTCCTTATTGCTGCGGATTAAATAATCTAAATACAACATTAATTTTCATTTTAATCACGCCTTTCTGTTTCATTAGGCTGATATAGAAAATGTTATGCCATGGGAATCACCATTTTTCAATAATATTGTACGCTAAAATA
>JBJERG010000171.1:0-5010 GCA_051882155.1 Ruminococcus sp. | reverse complement strand
CGATCTCAGAGCCTACGGAAACAACGACGGAAACCACTACAGTCACGGCAGAGCCTACTGAAACAACAACAGAAACCATTACAGTCGAAACAACAACAGAAGCCACAACTTCAACTACCACCACAACACATGACACAACAACATCTGAAGAAACAACAACTACTACAGCAGGCACAACAACAACTTCTACACGGCCGACTATTATTGTAACAAGACCGCCTTTTACTGAAACTCATATTACAAAAACCCTTCCAACAAGACAAACAACAACAACAACAACTACTACCACAACAACCACAACAAAAACAACGACCACCACCACAACAACCACCACAACAACTACTACCACAACAACCACAACAAAAACAACGACCACCACCACAACAACCACCACAACAACTACTACCACAACAACAACTACTACAACGACCACAACAACTACTACCACTACTACAACCCAGGCAACTCTTCCCGGCGACAGTGACGGAAATAAAAAAATTGAAATTGCAGACGCCGCCAATGTTCTGTCATATTATGCGAATGCGGCGGCAGGACTTCCTGCAAGTTTTTCCGATTCGGAAGAAGAGAATAAACGTTTGTTTATAAATGCCGATGTCAATAATGACGGAGAAATAAATATTCAGGATGCAGCACTTATACTGACTTACTATGCTATGAGAGCTGCTGACCTGCCGGTTTCATGGGAAGATATTTTAGGCAAAGGATGATTGAATGAAAAAACTTGCAGCAGGATTGCTTGCCCACGTTGACTCCGGAAAAACAACCCTTTCCGAGGCGATGCTTTTCCGTTCGGGAGAAATACGAAAGCCTGGCAGAGTTGATCACGGTGATGCTTTTCTCGATACACATTCACTGGAAAAGCAGAGAGGTATTACGATTTTTTCCAAGCAGGCTGTTCTGAGATTGAAGGAAACAGAGATAACTCTTTTAGATACACCAGGTCATGTTGATTTTTCCGCAGAGATGGAGCGTACACTTCAGGTTCTTGATGCAGCTGTTCTTGTTATAAGTGCAGCTGCCGGCATTCAGAGCCATACGGAAACTCTGTGGAAGCTTCTTGAAAAATATAATGTACCTGTATTCATCTTTGTAAATAAAATGGATATATCCGACAGGGAACCGGATGACATTCTTTGCGAGCTTAAAAAAAGACTCAGCCCTGGGTGTGCAGATTTTACAGACAGAGAAGACGATATTTTTTATGAACAGCTCTCACTTTGCGAGGAAGGTCTTCTGGATGCTTTTCTTGAAAATGGAACACTTTCAGGTGACGATATATCATCTGCTGTAATGAACAGAAAGCTTTTTCCCTGTATATTCGGATCTGCCCGGAAGATCGAAGGAATTGATGAGCTGCTTGAATGTCTGGAGATATATACTGAGATTCCGGAATATCCTGAGGAATTCGGAGCAAGAGTCTTCAAGATATCCACTGATGAAAACGGCAATCGTCTTACATATATGAAAATTACAGGCGGCAGCCTTAAAGTACGTACTCAGCTCAGCGGCATCTCGTCAAAGGGCAGTGATGTAACTGAAAAGGTAAGCCAGATACGTATTTATTCTGGCAATAAGTACAGGACTGTTGATGAAGCTGAAGCTGGTACTGTCTGTGCGGCGGCAGGTCTTAGTTTTACCCAGAGCGGAATGGGTCTTGGCTTTGAAAAGCAGAAGATAAAGCCTGTACTTCAGCCAATAATGACGTATCGTCTTTTGATTTTGGACGGAACTGACCCAATAAAGGCTCTGGAAAAGCTCAGACGTCTTGAAGAAGAAAATCCTGAGCTTAATATAGTGTGGAATGAACGACTCTCCGAGATACACGTTGAACTTATGGGCGCAGTGCAGCTGGAAGTTCTGTCAAAAATAATTTATGACAGATTCGGCATTGCGGCTGAATTTGATAAGGGCGGAATTGCCTACAAGGAAACCATTGAATCATCAGCAGAAGGTGTAGGCCATTATGAACCTCTTCGCCATTATGCAGAAGCTCACATTCTTATTGAACCGCTTCCCAGAAACAGCGGACTGGAATTCTGCACAGACTGCTCAGAGGATCTCCTTGATAAAAACTGGCAAAGACTTATTCTGACACATTTGCAGGAAAAGACCCATATCGGCGTTCTGACAGGTTCGCCGGTTACTGATGTCCGCTTTACACTTGTATCCGGAAAAGCGCATCAGAAGCATACAGAAGGCGGAGATTTTCGTCAGGCTACATACAGAGCTGTAAGACAGGGCCTTCGTATGGCAAAAAGCATTCTTTTAGAGCCGTATTATGCCTTTTGCATAGAAGTGCCATGCGCTCAGACCGGCCGTGTAATGACTGATCTCAGAAGAATGGAGGCTGAATTTTCATCTCCTGAAACAGCCGGAGAAATGACAGTAATAACAGGCAGATGTTCAGCGGCAGAGCTTCAGGACTATATATCCGAAATAACGGCATATACACAGGGAAAGGGCAGAATAAGCTGTACCCCCGACGGCTATGATGAATGCAGAAAAACCGAGGAAATAACAGCGGCTGTTGGTTACGATCCCGACAGCGATACGGAAAATTCAGCAGATTCGGTTTTTTGTTCTCATGGTGTCGGATTCCTTGTAAAGTGGGATAAGGTTCCGGAATATATGCACCTGCCCTATAGAAAAGAGCTTTCGGATAATATGCCGGAACAGCAAAGTGCAGCTGCGGTGTCTTTGTCATATTCAAAAGGGTCATACAGCGGAAGTCTTCAGGAAGACAAGGAGCTTATGGCAATATTTGAGAGAACATACGGAAAGATAAACCGTGATGACAGAAGTGCTTTGCATACTCAGAAGAATGAAAACGTGATATATGAAACAGCTGCTCCGCAAAAGCCCACAAAGGAATACATCCTTGTTGACGGATACAATATTATATTCGCATGGGAAGAGCTTAAAAAAATATCTGATGAAAATCTGGAAAATGCACGTCACAGGCTCATTGAAATGATGATAAATTACAAAGGCGTGAGGAAATGTGATATTATAGTAGTTTTCGATGCATACAGAGTCAAGGGAAATCCCGGTTCAGAGGAAGAAACTGGCGGTGTCCATGTGATCTATACAAAGGAAGCTGAAACAGCTGATTCATATATCGAACGTGCAGCCCATGATCTCAGCCGTGATTATCGTGTGAGAGTAGCAACATCAGACAGACTTGAGCAGATAATTATACTGGGCGGAGGAGCATATCGTATGTCAGCTTCGGAATTTTATGAAGAGGTACGCCTTGCAAAACGAGAGATAGATGAATATATTGAAATGTCAAATCTTAAATCAGCACATATAAGTGCAGGAACATTTGTAAAAAAGAATAAGGAGATGTAAGCATATATGGGAAATGTTAATCTGAAAAAAAGTCCCTGTGAATATTCAAAAGCCGCAGGAGAATACTTTGCAGATGGTTACAATTGCTGTCAGGCAGTGTTTCTTGCATTTGCACCGGAACTGGATATTTCTGCTGATGCAGCTGCAAGGCTTTCTTCCTCCTTCGGCGGCGGAATGGGAAGATTAAGAGAGGTCTGCGGTGCCGTAAGCGGAATGTTTATGACAGCGGGTATGGTTGCCGGCAGCTCCGATCCGAAGGATCATGCAGAAAAAACCGCCCATTACAAGCGGATTCAGGAGCTTGCTGAGCGGTTTAAGGAAAAAAACGGCAGTATAGTCTGCCGTGAGCTGCTTGGACTTGAAAAGAAAGGTGCAGACAGTTTCGTTCCGGAAAAGCGTACTCCGGAATACTATAAAAAACGTCCCTGCAAAGAGCTTGTGGAAATGGCTGCTGAAATAACTGCTGAGTATTTCACAGAGAATAATCAGTAAATAGTCATTGCCTGCTGATGCATTACTTCTTCATAGACGGAGAAAAACTGGTTCATATTGTACTGAACTTCACCCTTCATAGGATCGCATACTGTGACAGTTTCGTCGGTCATGTTGTATCCTGTCAGCAGCATACAGTGTTCATATTTGCTCCAGTAAACATCCTCGCCGTCAGGAGTTGTCCAGACGAAGGATTCCTCGGCAAGTATTGTGCTGAGGGTGTTCCATATAACAACAGGATGTCCGCTGGCAACTGTTTTCAGTATATCCTCCTTTGAGCTTCCGGAAATATTTACAGCCTCAAGACTGCTGTTCTGGTCGGACAGAAAATTTGTTGCTGCCTTTACAATAACCGGTGAATAACAGCCGTAGCCGTTGGAATGAGGGTCGCCTATGTACTTTTCATAAAATGAGTAATTTGTACCGTTTTCCAGTACATAGTCGAGATATGTTGTCGCCATGATGTCCTTGTCCACAGGATAACCAAGGTGATTGAGCAGACAGGTAAGTGATGTTATTTCGCAGCCTGACGGCAGTTCCGGATTCTGAAGCAGCGGTGTAACGTTTATCTGGTAGTAATCCGGAAGAATATCCACAGTAATAAGAGGTGCCTTTTCTGTTGCAGGCTCGGTATATAATTCTGCGTTTTCTTCAGCAGACGTGCTTATTTCACTTGTGATATCAGTATTTAGAACATCTGAGGAAGGCTCTGAATCTATGGCGCTTCCGCAGCCTGACAGCATAACTGTGCAAAGCAACAGTAACAGTGAAACTTTGCATTTTTTCATATAAAATATCTCCTTAAAAGTAATAGTATTTATTACGGCATATTTTTTGGAATATGCTGTAATTTCCCGATTTGCGTATCTGCAATGGCATTAAAATAAGAATATAATACATTAAGCTGCATTTCAAATGATCATACCATAACAGAAAATATAAGACAGTTCCTCTCAGAAACGGGAGGATCTTTTTTGTTATTTCACCCTTTTTCAGTTATACTTTTTCAGTTATATATAATATATCTGAAATTTTTCAGAAAGAAAAAAACCGCCCATACCGAAGCTCAGCGGTACAGGCGGTTATTGTTATTATAGTTTACTTTTTCAGAATATTCTCCCATGAAGGATTCATGCCTGCGGCATT
>JBJERG010000170.1:0-5013 GCA_051882155.1 Ruminococcus sp. | reverse complement strand
CAATAAATGCTATAATTTTACCAGTATCAAAATGCAGTTTAATGGCATAATAGCCAGACAGAACTACAAAAGGAGGTTTATCCATATGAAAAAAAGAATCGGAATCCTTACAAGCGGCGGCGACTGCCCCGGACTTAACGCAACCATAAGAGGTGTCGCAAAGGCCTGCTATGAAATGCTGGGGCAAGAAAACGTTGAAATAGTGGGTATATGTGACGGTTACTATGGTCTTATTCATAATATTTGCCGTGAAATGAAGCCGGAAGACTTTTCTGGCATACTCACAAGAGGCGGCACTATTCTTGGAACCAAGCGTCAGCCATTCAAAATGATGACTGTAATTGGCGATGATAATGTAGACAAAGTTAAGAACATGAAAAAAACATATAAGGATCAGAAGCTTGACTGTCTGCTTACTCTTGGAGGAAACGGAACCCATAAGACTTCTAAGCTATTATCCGATGAGGGACTGAACGTTATAGGCCTTCCGAAAACTATTGATAATGATATTTACGGAACTGATGTAACTTTTGGTTTTCACACCGCAGTGGACATTGCAACTGACGCAATTGACAGACTTCATTCTACTGCAAACAGTCACTCACGTATTCTGTTATGCGAAATCATGGGCAATAAGGCTGGCTGGCTGACGCTGTACGCAGGTATTGCAGGCGGTGCTGATATTATCCTTATCCCTGAAATTCCATATGATATTGACAAGGTGTGTGAATCTGTAGTAAAGCGCAGTGAAAGCGGCAAGAACTTTTCAATAATTGCTGTTGCAGAAGGAAGTTTTGATATTGCTGAATCAAAGCTCAAGAAAAAGGAACGTGCTAAACTGCGTCAGGAAGCAGGAATTGTAACAGCTACTAACCGTATTGCTTCTCAAATTCAAAAGAATACAGGCCTTGAGGCAAGAGTATGTGTACCTGGTCATATGCTTCGAGGCGGAAATCCAAGTGCATATGACAGGCTTCTTGCAACTCAGTTCGGCGAATATGCAGCACAGCTCATACGTGATGAAAAGTATGGTATGACTGTTGCTAAGGTTGAAGGAAAAATTACCGCCAACAGCCTTAAAGATATTGCGGGAAAAACCAAGTTTGTGGAACCTGATTGCCAGCTTGTAACTACTGCAAAGAATATTGGTATTTCTTTTGGCGATTAATGATCTTAAGCTGCACAGCTTCTGAAATAAGAGCTGATGCTGAGAATATTTTTATTTATTAAAATGAAAGGTTGGAACAGTTATGAAAAAATATGTATGTGACGCTTGCGGATGGGAATATGACGAGGAACTCGGCGCACCTGATTGTGGTATTGCTCCGGGAACTAAGTTTGAGGATCTTCCGGATGATTTTGTATGTCCTCTTTGCGGTGTCGGCAAAGATATGTTCAGTGAAGAATAAAAGGGAGTTATTTTATGGAACAGAAATTTTATATATGTGAGCACTGCGGAAAAATCATTGCTATTGTAAAAGAAAGCGGTGTGCCTGTAATGTGTTGCGGACAGAAGATGAAGGAAATTATTCCGGGAACAACAGAAGCAGCGGCTGAAAAGCATATTCCTGTATTTACAGTGGAAAATAATATTGTCAGTGTAAAAATCGGAGAAGCTGAACATCCCATGCTTCCTGAACATTATATTGAATGGGTATCAATTCAAACCAAACATGGCAATCAGAGAAAAATACTGAAGCCTGGTGATAAGCCTGAAGTATGTTTTGCTATTTGTGAAGGCGATGAAATTGAAGCTGTATATGCTTACTGTAATATTCACAGCCTGTGGAAAGCATAATTATTGAAACCTAAAACGGCTGAGAGAATAATGTTTCTCTCAGCCGTTTTTCATTAGTATTATTTTTTTGAAACATTAGCCTCTGAACGCATAGTCAGTGCAATTCTCTTTCTCTTCAGATCCACATCCAGTACTCTCACCTTTACAACGTCACCAACTTTTACAACGTCAAGAGGATGCTTTACACGTCGATTGCTTAGCTGAGATATATGAACAAGCCCGTCCTCATGAACGCCTATATCCACAAAGCACCCGAAATCTATAACATTTCTTACTGTTCCCATAAGTTCCATACCGATTTTTAAATCTTTCATTTCCATGACATCTCCGCTTCTCATAAGAGGCGGCGGCAGTTCATCACGAGGATCTCTTCCCGGCTTTGAGAGTTCCTTTACTATGTCATTTACTGTTGGAACACCTACTCCTGCCATTTCAGCAATTTTGCTTATTCCTTTTCTTTCAGTAAGTACTGATATGTCTGAAAGTGCCTTGCCTGTAAGATCTGAGAGAGCAAATCCGCATTCCTTAAGTATTTTTTTTGCTGCATCATAGCTTTCCGGATGTACAGCTGTATTATCAAGAGGATTTTTACCGCCGGGTACACGGAGAAATCCAGCACATTGCTCAAACGCCTTTGGTCCTAGCTTTGGCACCTTTTTCAGCTGATTTCTGTCGGTAAAGGCACCGTTTTCGCTTCTGTATGTCACAATATTCTTAGCGATAGTCTGATTTATACCCGCAATATGTGACAAAAGTGAAAAGGAGGCTGTATTCAGATCAACACCTACATGATTTACACAGTCCTCAACCACACCGTCAAGGGCTGATTTCAGTTCATTTTTAGGCATATCATGCTGATATTGTCCGACTCCTATAGCCTGAGGATCAATTTTTACAAGCTCTGCCAGTGGATCCTGCAAACGTCTTGCAATGGATACTGCGCTTCTGAGGGAAACATCATATTCAGGGAATTCCTCTGCTGCCAGCTTTGATGCAGAGTAAACAGATGCTCCAGCTTCCGATACAACCATATATGCAGCATCGTGAGAAATATTCTTCAGAATATCCGCAACAACAGACTCTGCTTCTCTTGAAGCAGTTCCATTGCCGATAGCTATAGCAGTTACATTGTGTTTTTCTATCATTCTGCGTATAGTTTCCTTACCCTGCTCCATTTTTACACCTGCACCTATGGTAATATATGCAACACCAGTATCAAGCACCTTGCCTGTAGCATCAACAACAGCCAGCTTACATCCTGTACGGTATCCCGGATCAACTCCTAAAACTGTTCTGTTTTTGAGAGGAGCACCCATAAGGAGCTGTCTGAGATTTGAGGCAAATACTTTAATCGCCGCTTCTGCCGCTGATGCTGTAAGTTCACGTCTTACTTCACGTTCAACTGCCGGAAAAAGCAGTCTTGTAAAGGCATCTTCTGCCGCAGCTTTAACAAGCTGTCCGGATAAGCTGTCATTTTTCACGTATTTGCGGACTACTACAGCTTCACCCTTTCCGTCAGGCAGAGAAATGCTGACTTTAAGAGCGCCCTCACGTTCACCTCTGTCAAGTGCAAGTATTCTGTGCCCCACAAGCTTTTCCACAGGTTCGCTATAGTCATAGTACATCTGATATGGTGTTTCGGCATCCGGATCTGTCGCCTTAGAGAAAATTTTACCCGACAGCTGAGTAAATCTTCTCATCTGCTTTCTGAGATCTGCATTATTTGCCATCTCCTCTGCCAGAATATCCATAGCGCCCTGAATTGCTTCATCAGTACTGTTTACAGAAAGCTCTTCATTAATAAATGTCTTTGCTTCCTTTTCGGGATCGACATTATTATTTTGCTCCATTATAATACGTGCAAGAGGTTCAAGTCCCTTAGCAATGGCAGCTGATGCCCTTGTCTTTCTTTTAGGCCGATAAGGAAGGTACAGATCTTCAGCTTCTACAAGTGTTTCAGCATTCTTTATTTTTTCTTCAAGTTCCCCGGTAAGCTTGCCCTGACTTTCAATTGCTGTCAGTATCTCCTCCTTGCGTGTTTCAAGCTTTCTTAGATACTGAAGTCTTGTATCAAGTTCACGAAGAATCTGATCATCCAGAGATCCTGTTACTTCCTTTCTGTATCGGGCAATAAATGGAATAGTCTTTCCATCATCCAGAAGTTCAACTGTCCGTTTCACCTGCTCAGGTCTGAGTTTAAGCTCTTCTGCAATTCTTTCATTGATATTCATAATATATTTCTCCTTTTAATAGTATGTTTTATTTTACACTGCATTTTTTGTCCGGGAGTAGCTTTCTTTCAAGCGGAAGAAAAACCTTCCTGCATATCCTTACAAACGTTCCCAGAAACAGAGCTGCAATAAGAGTTCCCTCTCTTACTCCTTCAATAGTTCCTGTAAGAATAAGACTTATCAATGCTGCTGACGCAGTACATGAAACATCAAATATAACTTTCATTTTGCCAAATTCAACAGGAAATTTTGTTGTAACAGCACGCACGAAGGCTTCGCCCGGAAGCATTACAACGTTTGCTGCAACCTCTGTATATACGCCGAAGCCAAGGATAATACATCCTGCTGAAAGCCAGAAAATCTTTTCAAAATATGACCCGGGGTCAATTCCACTTAGAAGCATCATAAACAAATCAATAAACAAAGAAAAAAGAAATGTTACAGGAAGCTGCAGCAAATCTGAAACAGGAAACTTCTTTCGAAGAATACATATCTGAGCTGCGACCAGCAATACATTAAATATAATTGTAAACACACCGATTGTAAGTGTAAAATTAAGACTCAGAACATACGGCACACTGGATATTGGTGATGTTCCTATGCTTGCTTTAGTTATAAGTGCAACACCAAGCCCATTTATAATAAGTCCGGCAAGAAGAATAATGTACCTTCTTACCATATTTTCATTTTTCATAAAAGATCATTCCTTTTTCACATAGAAACGGCAGGCTCTAATTACTATCAAAGCCCGCCGCTTTTGAATTCGTTCTTACAAGATTTATAAATTAATTTTACTGAAGGGCAAGTCCGGTTGAATCGTAACCAAAGCTGTCATAGCTTCTGAGCAGAAGTGCTGCAAGCTTCTGAGATGAGATTTTTTCAAGTTCATTGCCCTGAAGCCATTCATATTTCAGATGAAGATCCAAAAGCTGCTCCGAAAGGTCACTTTGTTTTTTTAGAAATTCCTGTCTTGTAAGTTCCACT
>JBJERG010000169.1:0-5047 GCA_051882155.1 Ruminococcus sp. | reverse complement strand
CGATCTGTACAGGGAATATTCGACAATGTTAGTACATTATTTCCGGTACTATTCAATATTATATTTTTCAAAAAGAAAAAGTCCTCCAGGTGAATATAATCATCCTGAAGGACTTGGTTTGTATGCAATCAGAGGATACCGGAACAATTTATGCTCTGAATAATCCGCTTCTCTGTCTGATATGCTGATACTTACTCTATCGGTATATCATTATATGTAATTTCTGTTATAGCAACATCCTTTATTATGTATTTTCCTACGCCTGTTCCTAGATTGAAGCACAGCTGCCAGTTACTTGCAGTTTCGGAGCTTGAGGTAAACTCATATGTGAATTCATTGAGTTCAGGCGAAAGTTCAATGTTGTTTTTCGTCCAGCAAGCAGGCCATGACATACCTACCTGGTGGTTGATGTTTGCGCCCATAACGCATTCCTTATTAAATGAAACTTTAAAGGAAACACGATAGGTTTTACCGTTTTCAACCTTGAATTTCGGAGTCTGCACCTGAATATCCCATGAATTTTCTCCTATGCTGTTTGTTGTAATATTATAGGAATCCGACGTTCCGTCATATGAAGCTGAAGCATTTCCGTAGTATGTAAACCGTGAAGCGTCGAGCTTTAATGTCTGACCTTCAGAAGCCTCAGTTTTTCCATAGAGAACATCAAGATACCTCTTGGCATATACATATCTTTCATTGAAGAAATTCCTTAGATTCTGGACTTCTTTATCGTAATTGTAATTTGCCCATTCTGCGTCAAATCTTGTATTTGTAGCCTGTGTTGCTTCCTTATATGCTGTCACATATTCATCTATTTTTGCATTTACTGTATCGGGACTGAAATTATTCTTCATGATATCAATATAGGTATCATAGAACTCTCTGCTGAATTCATCATTGTTCAGAAGATTGTAGAACATGGGTATCATATTGTAATTGTCCATTTTTGTATAAAGTGAACCCAGTGAATCGAATCCGCTGAGAGTTCTTCCGTCATGGAAATAATCCGCAGAAAAGTCAAGGTCATACAGCATAAAGCGCCACTTTCCGTCAGCACCGTATACATTCGGATCAACTGTATTTGAACGCCAAAGCATATAGTTATTCATATAATCCGTTGCCCAGTCTGCATTATTTACATATGTTTCTATGGTAATATACTCCATAAAGTTTTTTATATCAATGGCGTCGCAGACCTTTTGATAATTTGCAGGATCAGTCATATCAGCCGTTGCCGCCCATTTTATAAGCTTGTTGTAATCATTTGCAAGTGTCTGAGAGCCTTCATCCAATGCGCTGTTTTTTATTGAAGTAATGTTGTCTTTGTCAATCCCGTAATGAGCTTCTATGTAATCACCGTCCAGCTTTTCACGAATGAAATAGAATCCCCAGAATTCTCCGTCAATAAACAGAATGCAGGGTTCACCGCCCTGATGATCAGGAATTCTGTCGCTGCAAAGATCCTGTATAAGCATATCACGGAAGTGAAGCAGCTGATTATCTGTACCGCTGTTTCTTATAGTAACCTTATCAAATTCAGTTATGGCGTTGCCGTTATTATCAGTAAGCTCATCAATGAAAGCGTATTTCATTTTAGAATCGCCGTATTCACTTCTCGCATAAAGGCGAATACTCTTCTGAGGAAAGTTTCTTGACCATGCTCCAGAAATCCTTGCGCCTACATCTGAACTGTATGCGGCTTTTCCATTTTCAAATACCTGTATATTAACAGGAAATTCCGTTTCTCTGCCTTCTTTATTGTAGTTAGTGGGATTTCTTGTATCGCCGTCTTCATATTTTATGTAGTAAATGCCGTTTTTCCACTCATAATAACCGCTTCCGACCATATAAGCGCCATTATCCTCATCAAAGAGATTTGCTGGATCAGAAGCAAGGGATATTACCTTCATATCATTGTAATACGACGCATTCTTTCCTACAAAATAACTGTTTGTTGTAACAGGACTGAATACTCCGGCATTGTTTTTGGAAACAGCTCTGATAACTATTCCCTTGTCAACTATTCCCTTTGGTCCTGAATATTCAGACAGTGTAATATCTGTGAGTGCGCTCCAGACATTTGGGTCATTCGTATTGTTATAGATGTTTATTTCGCCGTCATATACCTTTGCAGAAGCTGATGTTCTGGGATCGCTTCCGTCTGTTGTATAATAAATTAAATTTCCGTTATTATCTGAAAGTGCAAGCTTAAAGGATGTATCATAGAATCCGCCTTCTGCTGAAAATACAGGCCGTTCCACAAGTTCAGCCCTTGAAGCAGAATCATTGCTTTCACCTGGAGTAGGCGTCAGATATGTGAGAGTTTCCGAACCGTTTGCATATCTTCCATATGTTACATCTGCCTTTAGTTCAGGAACATCCACACTGTCAATTTCTCCTGTTTCCGGATGTGTAAGATAAATAGTTTCGCCAATGGAGCTTATTTTGAATGCGGCATGATATTCACCCGCACCGGAATAGAGAGCATCATCACACAACACAATGACATATCCGTCAGCTGAAATCACTGCATCATCAGGAAATGTGAATTTGAATCTGTTTTTGGTGCCGTCAGAAACTCCTATTCCTCCAAGGGCAACAATCTTGTCAGAGGGATTATAAATTTCAATCCAGTCAGGCGTCTGACCATTTGAATCTTCAAGGCTTCCTTGATTTGTGCTGCAAACTTCATTTATTAAAAGGCTTTCATAAGGTGAATCTGCTTTGTTTGCAAGACTTTTCAGTGAAGCAAGGTCAAAGACATTCACCTTTCCGTCTTTTGTAATATCAGCATTTGACTTCTGCAGTGATGAGAGATGTTCTGCTCCCGAAAGGTACTTCTGCAAAAGCATTACATCATATGTATCCGTATTTCCGTCACCATTAATATCTCCTGATATTGCAGCTGATACAGAAGCATTCGTTATACTCTGACAAAGAGGCACAAAAGAACCTAATGCCACTGCTGTTCCTGTCAAAGCTGACAGCCATTTATTTTTCATAAAATATCCCCCTGTTAATCCCTTTCCTATTATTAAAAGTATTTTTATGCCTTCTCTTTCATCTTATAATCAACATCTTCATCTATCATAGCAAGCATGATTTCTGCAATCTCCGGATCAAACTGAGTGCCTTTTCCTCTTTCGATCTGTTCCCTGACAACTTCCTGGGGCAGTACATCACGGTATGGTCTTTTGCTTGTCATTGCGTCGTAAGCATCAGCAACCGAAATTATTTTAGCAAGATACGGAATTTCATCAGAATTAAGATGATTTGGATATCCATTGCCGTCAATTCTTTCATGGTGACATTTTGCACCCTCTGCAAATTTTCCTTTGATGGAAATATCCTTCAGAATTTCATATCCTACAGACGGATGACGTTTAATTTCAGCATACTCTTCATCAGTGAGTTTTCCCTTTTTATTGATAATATTGTTATCTATTCCCAGCTTTCCCACATCATGAATCAGACCAGCGTAATAAACTTCATCAGCTTCCTGTTCTGAAAAGCCTAAACGAAATGCAATTTCCTGGGCATATCGGGCCACTCGTTTTGAATGACCGGCGGTGTAAGGGTCATTTGCGTCAACAGCTTTTGCAATTGATTCAAAGGTTTCCTGTGAAAGCTGTTCCAGTTCACGGTTTTTCATATTGAGTTCATCAACATATTTAGCTTTTTCCGCCTGAATCAGTGCATCATTCAGTTCGTTTCTTCTGGTATACAGTATATCAATTACAAATGTGGAGAAAAGAGCCTGAATAAGCAAAATTGCTGCTGTAATAATTGCTTCAGGAACGATATTGACATTATATTCAGAATCTGTTCCTCTGGCAATAACAGCAATCATAAGCATGGCTATATTAACACCGGTAATATTCCAGCACATCCTTTTGTCTTCATACATAATTGTAAAAATAAGAGGCAGACTGTAAGTTAAAAATGTTGGTGCGAACTGATAATGAGAAAATGAAATATTAAGACAGATAAGGCTCATGGAAATAGTGAGTATATATTTTTTCTTTTCATCACTTTTAAGTTTACTGCACAGTAAAAAGCATATTCCTATTACAACCAGATTGTACAGCGTCGTCAAAAGCTGATATCGAATAAGCTTTCCTGCAATAGTATTTTCATTATATCCCTGCTGACCTGTTGCAAACAGAAGAGTATTAACGACAATTTCAACAACGAACTGACAGATTGACATTCCGATTATTGCTTTTTTTATAATTCTTTGCCAATACTCATAATTGATTTTTTCAGTTCCCATTTGCATTGCCTCCTTTCTGAATATATTTTACCACAACTTCTATAATTTGTCAATATATTTACTCATTTTACACGTATTTTTTGAGAGAATATACAAACAGCACAGCTGTTTTACGTTACAAAACAAAAAAGCGACCGGATCATGCTCAGCCGCTTAAAAAATATTATATCAGACCAGATTCATTTCCTTTTTTATTTTCTGTTTGTTCTTGTACATTTCAGCATCTGCTTTTGCACATAAGCTGTCAAAGTTCTCGCCCGAAGCATATGCAGCGCCCAATGCACAGGTATACGGTGTTTTTTTCATTTCATTTCGAATATCCTCCAGCAGTTTTTCCACAGTGCTTTGCTTTATTTTGGTACACAGTATCATAAACTCATCACCGCCTGTACGGTAGAGAAGGCAGCCTTTCGGAACGACTCGGTCAACAGCATTCACAGTGGCACATATAGCTTCATCTCCCTTTGCATGACCGAGAGTATCGTTGATTATTTTGAGGTTATTCAGATCAATGGAAACTACAGCCGTGAGAATATCCTTGTGTTTTTCTGAATCAATGTAGAAACAATGACGATTCAGAGCATTTGTCAGAGGATCACGTTTAAAGCTTTCTACGCTGAAAAACATATAATAGAATACAATAGAAAGAGAATATGCAGTTCTGGAAGGACCGTACATTCCAAGGAATGATTCCATGAACATAGCGATAATATTTACTGTGACTATAAGTAAAATTATAAGTCCTTCGGAGAAATCTCTGCGGCAGAACCGGCT
>JBJERG010000168.1:0-5111 GCA_051882155.1 Ruminococcus sp. | reverse complement strand
TCTACATCACCGTTTCCACCTCAGAATCGAAATTGACAACATTGAGGCGTATGACATTGCTAAGGAAATGATGGAGCGTGGACTGGTACACGAAATCTCCTTTATGGATCATACACCCGGTCAGGGACAGTACCGCAGTCTTGAAGTCTATCATGATACTTTGGATAAGTATCACAGCATGGAAAACGAAGGCATGACCTTTGATGAGGTTCTGAAGTACCATAAAGATAAGGATATGCTTTCATTTGAGCAGTTAAAAGAGCTTGCTGATATGGCACATGAGAAAAATATTACTGTTGCATCCCATGATGATGATACTGCGGAAAAGCTGAAAATCAACCAGAGCCTTGGAGTTGACATAAGCGAATTTCCCATTACAGAAGACGCCGCAAAGATTGCTCACAACATGGGTTTTTACACAGTTGCAGGTGCTCCCAATATACTGCTGGGCGGCTCCCATTCCGGCAATATGTCGGCGGCTGACGCTATTGTTCATGGATGTGCGGACATTCTCTGCTCTGATTATTTTCCCCAGGCAATTCTTCAAAGTCTGTTTGTTATGCGTGATAAATATGAACAGCCGCTGCCGGAAATGGTGAAAAAATCAACTCTGAATCCGGCAAAGGCAATGAAAATTGATGGGGACTACGGATCAATTGAAAATGGTAAAAAAGCCGATATTATAATTGCGGATATTGTAGACGGTTACCCTGCTGTTACTCATGTTATGGTTGACGGAAAGCTTGTATCAAAGGTTAAATACAGGAGGCAGACGGTATGAACATTCTGAAAATAAACGGTCTGACAAAGAACTTTTTCCTGCATAATGCAAACCGTGAGATACATTCCTGCCGGGACATACGCTTTACTCTTAAAGAGGGAGAATTTCTCGGGATAGTAGGACGCTCAGGTGCCGGAAAATCTACTATATTAAAGTGTATTCATCGTACATATATCCCGACCGAAGGTGAAATAATCTACAACAGCAAAGCCTTCGGTGAGATAAGTCTTACTGATGCAACAGAGCGTGAAATACTGTATCTGCGCAATCATGAAATAGGATATGTTTCTCAGTTTCTGAATGTTATGCCGAGAACAACTGCAAAGGAACACGTTATGAATGCGCTGACGGAAACGGGACACAGTACTCATGAGGCAAAGGAAAAGGCTGAGGAAATGCTTAATTATTTCCGTCTGCCCGAAAGTCTGTGGGACATTTACCCCAACACTTTTTCCGGCGGAGAACGTCTGAGACTTAATCTTGCACACACCATGGTAAAGCGTCCCAGACTTATGCTGCTGGACGAGCCTACTGCTTCTCTTGACAATCAGTCAAAACTGCTGGTGCGTGATATGATTTTAAGTCTTAAAAATGAAAACACAAGTATGATTGGGATCTTCCATGATTTGAAGTTTATGGACGGACTCTGCGACTGTGTCTTTAATATTTCGGAGGGAACATTTGAATGATTAAAGCTGATATGCACATACACTCCACAGTATCCGACGGCAGCTTTACAATACCTGAAATTATCAGCCGTGCCGAAGAAAAGGGTCTGGACGCAATAGCGATTACTGACCATGATACTCTTTCACATTTAAAACAGCTGCCTGAGCATTGTGCAATAAAAGTGACTGCCGGGATAGAAATTTCTGCATTTGATTATGAGGAGAATTTTCGTGTACATATTCTGGGTTATAACATCAGAGATATTGATTTGATTGAAAAGACTGTTCATCCAACGCTGGAGGCACGTCATGAAAATTCTCTCAGACAGATAGAAATTCTCAACCAGCACGGATATGAAATTGATATAAACGAGCTGAGAAAAGCGGACGGGAAATACATATACAAACAACATATTATGGAGAATCTTGTCAGACGTGGAAAGGCGGACGAAATGTTCGGAAATTTCTACTACAGTAACTTTAAAAACGGCGGTATCTGCGCTTTTGATATACGGTATATTTCACCCCTTGAAGCACTCAGAGCCATAAAAGATTCGGGAGGACTTGCAGTTCTTGCACACAGCGGGCAGCAGCAGAATTTCAGTCTGATACCGGAACTAGTGAAAAACGGTCTTGACGGTCTTGAACTGAATCACCATTCTCATTCGCCAAAAGACAGGGAGATTATCAGACAGTACGCTGAAAGGTATTCCCTTTTCCTTACCGGCGGAAGTGATTTTCACGGTGATTTTGAACCGGTAGATGTTGATCTGGGCGACTTTGTTGCGCATCAGAGCGGTGCAGAAAAAATTTTTGGTTAATGGCAGGTGTTTTCGGTGATAAGGAAAGCAGTACCGGAAGATGTAAGCATAGTTTATCAGCTGATTTCTGATCTCGAAGAATGTGAATTTCTGAAAAGTGAATTCAAGCAAATATTTGATGAGATTGTAAACAGCAGTCATCACTGTATTCTGCTTTATGAGAATAATTCAGAGGTTTTGGGTCTTCTGCATTTGAGGCTCGAAAATCAGCTGCACCATTGCGGAAAAGCAGCCGAAATAATGGAACTGATTATTCAGTACGATCATCGTTCTGAGGGAATTGGAGGATTATTACTTAATGCTGCCCTTGAATATGCTGTAAAACAGAACTGTGTTATTTTTGAGGTAACAAGTAATCGTAAAAGATCAGATGCACACCGGTTTTATCAGAAAAACGGAATGGATCTTACGCATTTTAAGTTCACAATGGATATAGCCGGATCCTCTGATGTGTAAGTTATAAAAACATGATAAGAATTTTCTGTTTTTATCATGGAGCAGGTAATCAGGACAGAGATTCGTTTTTCCAATTTCAAATATACAAAGAAGAGATCCCATTTGAAGGCATCTCTTTTTCACTTTCTAATATCAGGAACTGTAACCTCAATGAATCTGCGTTCATCCCTATCACAAGACAATGAGAAAATCATTACACATTACATAGAACTAAAATCAACATCCTGCCGTTTGGATTCTTCTGCTCTGAAATATTCAAGCTTCTTATGTCCGGTTAATGATGCAACAACAGATGATGGAAAAGTAATGCAAATATTATTGTATTTTGTTACACCGGAATTGTACAGACGTCTTGCTGCCTGTAAATGTTCCTCTGTATTGTCACAGCTTTTCTGAAGCAACATCACATTTTCGTTTGCTTTTAGTTCTGGGTAAGCTTCCAATGCCACATGAATCTGATTACGCAGCTTATTCATTTTTTGTTCAGCATCACTTTTTTCAGCACAACTCATGCCGCTTCTCATCCGAATGGTTTCAATCAGTGTTTTACTTTCATGGGAACAATATAATTTCACAAGATTATACTGCTTTGTCAGCAGATCAAAGCGTTTTGTCAAAGCCACATCGATATCCGAATTGTACTCGTCCACTTTGTTTTTTAATTTCCCAAGCTGATTGAATGTTCGAATGATCCACGAAATCAGGAATATAACAAGGAGAACTGCCACTCCCAATACAATGTAACTGATTTTTATTTCCTTAAAAAACGACTCCATAAAATAAACCTCACTTTATAATAATTTCAGCACAACTTCCAGTGCCATTTCTGCTCTTTTCAATTCTGACTCGATTTGTGTTTTAATCTGCATATATCCTTCCCTTCCATTTTTCATATCACGTATGTTCATCTTTGAAGATTGCATTGATATTCCCACATACATTTTGTTTTCATGCCAGTAAATGTGGAGTTCATCATAAGCATTTGAAATGTCAGGATGCAGGGAAGTTATGCGTTCCATTAAATCAGGGGTGAGAATATAATAAATATTTTCTTCATTCTCGCATTTAATCTCAAACAATCTGCTGAAATTAAGATTTTCTGTTGATGTTTCAATGCTGTTTTCAAGAATGTCATTCAGTTCTGAAATTCTGTGGGAATATATCCCAAGGTGACTTTCTACTTGTCTTGGAATTTCCGTGCAAACTAGAAATCCGTTGAAAAGAGTCTCCGGAACAACTTTTTCACCGCCATCTGTTTCTTCAATCCTGCCCCAACGGATTTGTTCATAGGACAGCTGAAACTTCATATTTCGGTATGTTCCATCAATAAAATATGCACTTTCTGTCTGATAGCAATGATACCTGAAGGAATTATTACTGTATATTTCAGAACAGTCAAAACCGGATTGCTGCGTAAACGTTGCTGCATTTCCAAAATGAGATTTTACCATCTGAGGGATCAATTCATTATAAATCACGGCAGATTTTTCAATTGGCTGCTTATTCCTCAAAACATTCCATATTACAAAGCCACCTATAACTAAACCTAAAGATGGTATGCACTTAGTTATTGCGTCATAAGAATTATATAATGAAAATCCATAGGAATTCGCATATACTGCACATAAAACTACAACAGACAAAGCTATAATTACAAGTTTAAGAAGGTTTTTCTTAATAAAAGAAAAAATATTATTCTTAACCTCTTTATTCTTCAGCTTTTTTTGCTCTCTTTCTTCACGCCACTTGATACATTCTTCATCATATTTTCGCATCAGTTCTTCGTCATTTATTTCGCATGGTTTGACAGTTTCATACGGATTATTAAAAGAAGATTCTGCCCGGATTTCCTTTTCAGCAGGATCCTTTTCGTTTTTACAGGAATTCTCATTCTCTGAAGATGAAGTCACTTGATTGGCAGGTGCTGATTTCTCCTGCGAAATTATTGGCGTGTAGTTTTTATGATACTCATGGCTTTCCTTCAAAAAAGTCACTGCATCTGATTTATTCTCCTGAATTTCACGGTCAATCCGCTTTTTCCGTAAATAAAGCCTGATGATATTAGCAATTAACATAACTGTAATTGCTATAGCAACAAAAACAGAAATATTAAAATTGGAATCATCCTTAAATTCATCCTTATGTATGAAACAGTATACAACATACCCGACTGCAAAAAACACAGCCAGCAGTGATAACATAACACCTGCTTTATAAATACTAATTCTTTCCGCATTAGTGCGTCTTGGTTTTTTTATTTGTTTTTTTGGTGCTGGATGCTGTTTTTTATGATTGACAATTTCCCGGATTTTTATAATTATATTCAAAATTACAACTACAACCACAAGAACAATTGCTATAATTCTAATAAAACGGTATTCCATT
>JBJERG010000167.1:0-5114 GCA_051882155.1 Ruminococcus sp. | reverse complement strand
AAATGATTTTCATTGTTTTGGGCTTCCAACTCACTCTTTTTGTTGTAAAGCTCCTCTTGTATTCGTTCTGCAGTTGTAATGTCTGACGCAAGCCGTTTTGCAATTTTGTCAACGCTCTCTGCAGTTAAATCGCCTGTAAGATCTCTGTCAGGTAGTTCACCTATCTGTTCTTCATATTTCTTTTCTGCTTCGGCAAAACTTTCGCAGCGCTCCTGCAATCGGCCTGTATTGGTGTTCAGTGCGGATAGTTCGCTGCTAAGTTCACAGAGTCTGTCATTCAGAGCCGCCTTTTCACCTTTTTTATTTTCGGCTTCTGTCCTCAAACGCTCCTGCTCTGCTTTTAGTCTTTCTGCCTGTGCTAAATAATATTGATATATAGTTGCTCCAAGCCGTTTTTTTCTTACAGCATCCTCGTCATTTTCAAGTGCAGCTATTGTATTTTTTGCAGCAGTGATCTTATTCTGCGCTGCTTTGATTCTGCCGTAGTATTCGGCAGCACGCATACAGTGCCATTCATGTTCAGCTTCGGTGTGCTTTTGCTCAAGCTCAGGCAAAACAGACGCATATTCCTTCAGTTTATCAGCTGAATCGTCAAGTGATTTTTTGATATCATGATACTGCTCTGAAATTTCCTCATGCCTGATTTTTCTCTCTGTTTCTCTGCATTCCTTTTTCGCCGCAGCAGCATCGGCTAATTTATTTTCTTCTGCTTCTATACAGCCTTTTATATGCTTTAATACTCCTGCGATATATCTTTCCTTTCCTTCTTTTCTATCCAGTTCATCAGTATATTCTTTAAACACATTACTGAACAATTCAAGATCATCTGCGGCTTTTTTCATGATTTCCTTTTCAGCAAGAGCCTTGCTGCTTGTTATCATAGGCTTTATAAGCGATGCCGTTTCTTTGATAAGGCTTTGGCGCTGATCCTTATTGATATCAGTCACGGTCTTTAATATCCATTTATCAAACAAATCATCTGATGTTTTACAGTTCTTAAACAGTGCCGCCAGACCATTTCCGCTTTCAGCCTGATTTATTTTTTCAAGCAGCGCCCATTCATACTCATAGATATGGTGTTTTATTAAATAATCCTGATAATCCTGTTTTTTGTCTTTTACAAACACATCAAATTTATCATGTCCTCTTTTATATCTCTTAAGGTTTTCGTGGAACTCATTATAAGTATAGAATACTTTCTTTCCGCCGTGAGTTTCTGAAAGAGGAATATTTGCAATATCGTATTCATTTCCCTGATTGTAATCGTGAACAAAAGTAAAGTATTTCAGAGACTTGATCTTTTTATCATCATCTCCCTGAACGATAGTTTTGCTAAGACAGATACCCGTCATAAAATAGGAAGGAGTCTTTGTTCCGTCAAGCAGCCACTCTATCATCACATACGAGGGCTTTGAATCTCCGGTAAGGTAGTCTGTTATCTTCCAGCCTCCGATATCCATGCCTGGTATGATCGGCTGAAATATCGACTCCACCATAACTGTTTTTCCGCAGCCATTTGCAAGGTTCATCAAAGCGCTTCTTCCGCCATAATAATCAAAAAGGCGATCAGAGATGACCCTTCCGTCATAAACAATATTAACTATCCTGATACGGTTAATCGTCGGCATGGTGGTCCTCCTTTTCAAAAAGCCTGCTTATTTCGGATATTCTTTTATCACTGAGATAATAATTCTTCATAAGGTCGGATAGTCTTTTTCTGCTTCTGATCTCATCTTCTTCATCGGCAAAAATCACAAGCCCGTTTTTCACAAGTATCCTGCAGGCAGTCTTTACAAGCTCTACCTTGCTTTGCTTTCTGCCTTCGTCTTTATACAAATTACCGTTCCACTTGTCAGCAATCTTATGAAAATCCAGCTGTGCCTCTTCCATTTGTGCAGCCTTGTGCTCATCTGAAAATCTTTCATCAAGCTTAGATACAATATCCTTTATCCGCAGCGATTCAGTTCTCTGCGGGTCACTGTTGCGGCTGCCGAAAAACATCCAAAGAATCACCATGATTATATAGCATTGTAAATAGGCATCTATCTTTTTGGCATTTGAGGATATGCTTTCCCTGAATTCTCTGAACCGCATATTGAACATTTCATTATCGGGCAGCGGCACAATGTAAATATCATGAAAGGTTCTGACCAGAGTGAAATCCCATTCCTCACTCATTACTTCAAGCTCATCCCGTATATCCTCACGGGACGCCAGCTCAAACAGCTCCGCATCATCACGGTCATTTATAGAATTGCTCATTATAAGGTGCTTTATTATTCTCATGCTTTCACGCATATTATATAACCTCCGCAATAAACCGCATATTGTCTATCATAACAGTCTCCCTGCATCTCAGCCCGGTTTCTTCGTCTGTGAACTCACATTCCAGTTCTTCCTGCTCACCTGATGACGTTATCAGAAGCCGCTTTATCCCGTAAATACTTTCGTCCTGCGAATATATCTTTGATAAAGAATAAGAAAGATCAAACTCACCCTGACTGTCCTCTGATTTGTTATCCTCCCGCTTCCATTGCTCAATATCTATTACTGCAAATTCATAGAGCTTCAGCATAACAAGAAAGAATCGCTTATTCCCGGCAACAAGACTTGTTTCTGCCTTTTCAAGGCAGTATTCCCAAAGTTCTGAGAGTCTGAACTCTTTTCTGAGTGATGAAAATTCAAGCATAAGTTTTACTATTTCGGTATTCGCATTGTTTTTCCTTTCCACTGTTTTTCTGTAGAACGAACCGTCTTCAAGATTTTCCTCATCATCTTCAGTTTCGCCGGTGACATATTCATTTAATTGCTGCGGCTCATACACGAGTCTGAGATCAAGTATAGGCGGCAGCTTTGGTATCATAAGAACGCCTGACAGCTTAGCGTATATTTCTTCGATATCCAGTTTATTATTGCTGTCATATTCCTCTAAAGGCTTCAGTATAACATCTTCGATATCATAGCAATGGGTTCTGTGGGACGTTATGGTTTTCATAAGTGTTTCTCTGTACAGCTGTCCCAGCTCTCTGCTGTGACTTAACAGTTCACGCTGCCTGACAAGTATTTTTTCGATATTTTTTCCGATTGTAAATATATCACGCTTTTTATCTGCAAGCTCAGTTTTTGTCTTATCTGACAATATACTGTTATCAGAAAAGCTTTCTATTGCCTTTCCGATTGTTTTCTTTATTTCATTCATAACAGCGTACTCGTCATCAAGCATCTGTTCTATCCCACGAAGCAGGGTGTCATACTCATCTCCCGATGTTTCATTAAGATCGTTTTTCAGCCTTCGTTCAAAAAGAGTAAGCTCTATTTCCTTTTGACTGAGCATTGCGATAAGCCGCTTGCTTTGCTCGGAAGCATCTGAGAAGTTGCCTCGTTCAATAAGCTTTTGCAGTCTTACCTCTTCAAGCTGAAAGCCAAGATCGTCCACCTCTTTGGTGCGAAAAAGCATATCAAAGCCTTGCTTCTCAAGAACATAGTAAATAACACCGTCATCGTCCTCTATATCCTTTATCAGTCTGACAGAAAATGATTTCAGTTTACTATCACTATGATCCATTATTTTGAATTTAAAGCTTTCACCTTTGTTCTGAAGTATATCCTTAACGATGTATCGTGTCAGCTCTCCCAGTTCGCTGTCACTTGGCTCTCTGCCATACGCCTGCAAAAGCTCCGCAAGAAAATCCTCTATATCCTCAAGTGTACATCGAACGCTTTCAGTGAGAGAACGCTCCATAATATGTACAAGCACCGCAAATATAATATTATCAAGCTCGTTATCGCCAAAGCTTGTTTCTATAGCAATGTTCCTGTTTCTTCTGCCAAGCACGGAGGCTATCTCGGCAACAATCTCCATACGGCTTGCAAACTTTTCAAGATATGAGATCATTTTTAGTCCTCACAATATATGTAATCTTTTAATACAGCATAATTAAGAATTTCCTGCGGTATATAATATCCGTTATGCAGCAATGTCTTTATTCTTTCAGCAGACTCGCTGTCTATACTTTTATAAAATTCGGATATGTTATCGGGCTGTTTCTGATTTGTACGAACTTTAAGGCGTTCAGTATTACCGTCTGATAACAAATGCTCAAATAATTCTGTCATTTTCCTATAAGCCTCAGCAAAAGGTAAAATATCAAGTTCGGGCGAGATGTTTACTAATGAGAGAAATATGTCTATTCCCTTATTGTCAATATCACCCCAGTACCATACTTTCCCTTCAAAATGCGAATCAATATTAAGATAATCCTGCAATGAACTGCTTTTTTGAGTGACCTTTCCGCCTTCACCGTATATCACACAGTCTATCTTCACGCCAAACAGTCCGGCAAAATTCTGGGTATCAAGCATAAGCTTTCTTATGGTGAACCATGTATCCTTATTTTCGATCACCAGGACATTTTTGATGTCATTGCCTCTTCTGTAGTCAAAAAACGGCTCCGGGGCAGGGTATGTATTCAGCTTATCAAAAACATTACAGCTCTTTAGCAATGCAATATTATCCCTGCCCTCTTTTTTATCCAAAGCCTTTTCGTAATTCCATATCTGATATGCCCGCTCATTTTCTGACAGCGGATATTCCAGATCACTGCTGTGCGCTTTCAGGAAGTCATCCAATATGAGAATAAATTCACGATTCTTGATATACTTTTCAGTATTCTTTCTAAAAACCCCCGGCTCTATCATGTAATGAAGAGAATTTATCTCATTAATAAGCTGTTTATCAGGAGTAGTTTTATTAATAATATGATATTTTAGATAAAGGCTTGGATTCAGACCGTTTTTCCCGCTTTGCTTTACAGGTTTTATGATCTGTCTGTCTGTCAGACTGCTTATTGTATCCACAAGTTCCGCATAATTACCAGGCTTAATTATCTTTTTCAGTTCATCCAGATCAATTTTTTTATAAGGGTATTCATAAATACCTGTTATAATTCTATCCATGCTAAAACCTCATAATATAATTATCCACAATAATTATATCATATATTATAAAAACAGTCAACAATTATTATGGATCAGCATGATATTAATAAGTATATTATAACATATAATACTGAAAAGGTCAATTACATTATATTAACTCACTGCATTAGAATTTG
>JBJERG010000166.1:0-5119 GCA_051882155.1 Ruminococcus sp. | reverse complement strand
ATGTATGCAGCAATTGATATGAAATCTTTTTATGCCTCTGTTGAATGCGTAGAGCGAGGACTTGACCCGCTTACCACAAATCTGGTTGTAGCAGATGCATCAAGAACAAACAAGACAATATGCCTTGCTGTAACGCCTTCAATGAAAGCTGTGGGTGTTCCCGGCAGACCAAGATTATTTGAGGTTGAACAGAAAATAAGCAATGTAAACTATCTGCGGAGAAAGGCATACAGAGGCAGATTTACAGGAAAGTCAATAAGTTCATCAGAGCTGAAACAGCACCCTGAATATGAATTTGACTATATAATCGCAATGCCCCGTATGAGATTGTATGAAGAATACAGCACAAGAATATACTCCGTATTTCTGAAATACTTCTCTCCTGAGGATATTCACGTCTACTCCTGCGATGAGGCATTTATGTATATCAGTCCATATCTTGACACATACAGAAAAAATGCCCATGACCTTGTAATGACTGTAAAACGAGATGTTCTGAAAGAAACAGGCATTACAGCTACGGCAGGCATAGGCACAAATCTTTATCTTGCCAAGGTTGCTATGGATATTGTGGCAAAAAAAATGCCTGCTGACGCAGACGGTGTTCGTATTGCTGAGCTTGATGAAATGTCCTATCGTGAAAAGCTGTGGGAGCATGAGCCTATGAAGGATTTCTGGGGTTTTGGCAGCGGAATTACATCTCACCTTGAACGTATGGGCATTCACAATATGGGAGAATTATGCCTGATGTCTGAACAAAATGAGGAGGCTCTGTATAAGGAATTCGGCGTTAATGCTGAGGTTATGATAGACCATGCCTGGGGATTTGAAAGCTGTACTATAGAGGACATTCACGCCTACTCTCCTCAGACAAGGTCCATAAGCAGCAGTCAGGTTCTTACAAGGGCGTATAAATTTCAGGAAGCGGAGATAATTCTGAAAGAAATGGTGGACGCACTTGTTTTGAAAATGGTGTCAATAGGCTGTGCCACTGATAATATTTCATTATCAGTTTCCTTTGACGGAGAAAATGTATACAACGAATATGAGGGAAACTGGTCATCAGATATTTATGGAAGAAAAGCACCAAAATCTGTGACCTGCAATAAGAAAATAGAGTATACCTCATCATCTAAGGAATTATTAAGAGAGATGACATCGCTTTTCAGAAGCAGAATAGATTCCGGATTACTGATAAGGAAAATAGGAATCGGCTTTCAGAATATTATTCCGCAGAAAAATATACCGGAGGAAGATATTCAGTACAGCCTTTTTGATGATGTGGAAAAGATAGAAAGACAGCGAAAACATCTGTTGATTCGGTGCGTCTTGAAATGATTTCTGATATGAAAATTCCAACTCCAAGTATTTATGAACAGCTCAAAATCGGACAGTATTTCTCCAACCTCGACCACCTCATCACCCTTCATCAGCGTAAGTTAGAAACGCTGAAAAAACTGAAAAAATCTATGCTCCAGAAGATGTTTATATGAAAGGCGGTGCATTAAATTGTCAGAACTGGAACAGGCAATAGAAGAAAAGTTAATAAAACAGCTGACTCAGGTCAAAAGCCAATGGACTTACCGCCCTGACCTCAATGATGAAAAAAAGCTGTGGGAAAATATCAGACTTATTCTTGAACGTGGAAACAAAGAACAGCTTGACGGAATCCCCCTTACAGACCGTGTGCTTGAACAGGTGAAAAATCAGCTTTCTTTTCCCACTTTATATGACGCCGCTAAGTGAATCACCGGAGAAAACGGCGTTGCTCACGTTTCCGTCCAGAGAGATACAAAAACAATACAGCTTACCGTTCTGAAACGTGATGATATTGCAGGCGGTTCAAGTATTTATGAGGTTATCAACCAGTACAAAGCATTAAAGGACGATGAGTGCGATATTCACCACCAGAACCGCCGTTTTGATGTTTCCCTGCTTATAAACGGTATCCCTCTTATACATATTGAACTGAAAAACCGTCAGCACTCCTATATGGACGGTTTCAGACAAATCAAGAAATATATCAGCGAAGGCAAATTTACCGGAGTGTTCTCTGCCATTCAGACGTTTGTTGTTTCAAATGCAGTGGACACAAAATATTTTGCAGCTGTAGCCGAGGAACAGCTTAATGAAAAATTCCTTTCAGGCTGGGAGGATAAGGAAAATAATCCTGTTTCCGATTATCTGAAATTTGCTTCACAGGTTTTGAAAATTCCCGAAGCTAACCAAATAGTTATGAAATATGTTGTATTAGACCAGGAGGATAAGAAACTGCTTCTTCTCCGCCCCTATCAGATACACTCTATTGAAGCCGTGAGAACAGCTTCACGTCAGGGTAAATCCGGATATATCTGGCATACAACAGGTTCGGGCAAGACTATGACGAGTTACAAAACTGCCCGTAATCTCCTTATGGATATTCCCAGCATTGAAAAAACAATTTTCCTTATTGACCGTAAAGACCTTGATATGCAGACAACACAGGCTTTTCAGTCCTATGCCAATAATGACATTGTTGAAGTAGATGAAACTGAAAATGTTGGCGACCTCATAAACAAGCTGAAAAATCAGAATCAGGACTTATCTGTATATGAATCAGAAGCTCATATGCTCAAAGTTCTTGATACAATTCTCAATAAGTCAAGGGAAAAACTTGGCTTTGCAAACGGACGGGGAAAAACCTATGAGAGATTTCTTACCGTTAATTCCATTCAGAGAGCACAGGCATATTATGATTTGCTGAAAAAAGTAAAGAACGGCGAAACAAGTATTGAAATCAGCGAAGAAACAAAACGAGTTCTTCCCGATTTCCCGAAGTTTGCGATTACATACTCAGTTTCAAGTAATGTTCGGCACTTCCTGCAGCATAGGCGAAATTAAACTTTATAACCTTAACATCAATGACCGTCTTGCACGAAAGAAACCAAAATTCAAGAGTCGTGATGAACAGCTTGACCTTGTTATCGTTGTAAACCGTCTGTTCACAGGATTTGATGCACCTTGTCTGTCAACTGTATATATAGACAGACAGCCTATGCACCCCCATGAGATCGTGCAGACTTTTTCTCGTACCAACCGTCTTTTTGATAAGCCTAAACAGGCAGGACAGATTGTTACATTCCAATCTCCCCATAAGTTCAAGCAGGCTGTTGACGATGCTCTCATGCTCTATTCAGCAGGTGGACAGGCTTCTGTACTCGCACCCGACTGGGATACAGTATATGACGAATTTAAAAAGGCGCTTGCTTATGTCCGTGTAACTGCCGCTGTGCCTGATGTGATACCTTCCCTTGCAAAAGAGGGAGAATTACGCTTTGCAAAGGCATTTCAGGAGTTTGACTAGATATATGCAAGCCTTAAAGCCTTTACGAAGTATGCTGAAAATCCGCCTGAGTCTTACGGCATAACCTAGGAAGAATACAACAATTACGCAGCTCACTACAAAAATATACGGGAGAAATACAAGAAGTAGCCTGATCCGGCTAACCAAGTCGATACAGCTTATATTGACCTTGAATACGAGCTTAAAGCCTACAGCCAGGAAAAAATCGACTATGATTATATAGTCAGCCTGATTCAGACTGTTGTTTCAGCTACTGATGAAGAAAGAGCAGAACAGCACTATCAGAATCTGCTTGATGAAATCAGCAGATATATTGAGGATTTGCTTTCATCCAACCCGAAACTTGGTGCATTGATGCAGGAATTGTGGGACAATATAAACAACAATCCCGATGACTTCAAGGATAAGAGAGTATTCCATACTATTTCCCAGATGCGTAAAGAAGCTATTGAGAATGTGATTTCAGATTTTGCAAATGAATGGTGCTTCAGCCTTGAAGCAGTTTCCTACTCTGCTGACCGATATGAACTTGGAGATGCAGAAATCCCCGGACTTAACAACCTGAAGAAAGCAGCCGATTTTGATAAATACTCTGAAACTCACAGCGATATATCAAAATTCAAGTATAATCAGGCAATGAAAAAAGCCTTGTTAGACTTGTTGATTGAAGAAATTGTCCCACTTCGTGATGATAATTACAGGATTGATGATGTTAGGAGATTTGGTGGGGTTTAGGAAGGGAAAACGTTTATAATTCTTATGTCCATTTTGTCAAAACAAAAATACCGAGGTCAGTTCAGTCTGTACCTCGGTATTTTTATTCTGTCAGCATGGTTTTTGTATGAGTGAATTATTGACAATATCGTACAAAAGGCGTCTTACGCTTAGTCATTGTTCGGTATTGCCTTGATTTTTGAACCATAATCACCTCATTGAATACGTCGCATAAAAACAAGCACCACGGCCGCTGAGATTGAGCACTTTCGTCGCATAAAGTGAGCACCAATGTCGGATGATTGAACAGTTAAAAAAATCACGGTAAAATTGAATTACACGCAAAAGCGTGAATACAAAAAAGGAGGTCATACAAATGACCAATTACCGTGAAATACTGAGACAGTACAGCCTCGGGCTCAACAAAAGCCAGATTGCAGCAGCATGCGGTTACTCCAGAAACACTGTTGCACATGCAATCAGCCTTGCTGAGGAGAATGGACTCAGCTACCCACTTCCGGAAGGCATGTCCGACAAGCAGCTTGCAGAAATATTGTATCCTGCAAGTGCAGCAAAGCCAGAGTACAAAATGCCCGACTACGAGTATGTGGCACGTGAAATGCAGAAGAACGGCGTTACCCTGAATCTTCTGTGGCTGGAATACTGCGAACAGTGCAGCAACAACGGAGAAACTCCGTACCAGCTGACACAGTTCAAAAAGTATTATCGTGACTACATGCTGAAAAACAGTGCAACTATGCATCTGAATCATAAGCCCGGTGAGATCATGCAGGTGGACTGGGCAGGTGATACAGCATCAGTTATCGATACAGATACAGGCGAAATGATCCCTGTGTATGTATTTGTCGCTACGCTTCCATATAGTGGGTATTCTTACGTTGAGGGATTCTTCTCTATGGATCAGAAATCACAAGCCGTTCCAGAAGCGTGACGGCAGCCGTGCTATTGCATTTGAGGAAGAAAAGGCATTCCTTATGCCGCTTCCGCCCACGCCATTTGAGCTTTCAACATGGAAAATTGCCACAGTCGCACCGAATTACC
>JBJERG010000165.1:0-5186 GCA_051882155.1 Ruminococcus sp. | reverse complement strand
TTAAGCCTATGCTTACTACTATCAGAACTAACTTAAGTGACATGGGTTATCGTTCTGTATATTCTGCTTATGAAATGATAGAAACAAGCCATGCCTGCAGTCTTTCCCTTGACGCAAGACTTATTATTCGTGAGTCCTGCGGAAATTATGAAAATGAGCTTGATTCAAATAAGCCAAACGGATACTCCAATTTATCTGCCAGCGTTATTGTTGGCAGCATATTCAATAAGTACATAGGTGAAATACAGAACATAAAGCGTTCCCGATTCGTTCATGAAATATGGGAAGTTGTATATGATGAGTTTGATATGATACAGAATAATATTATTCCCGATCATGAAATCTTTTCTGAAAGATATACTCGGATTTTCAACTCAACAGACAACATTCACATTTCAATTTCCCTTCTTGACAAGATTTTCGGATATGCAAAAGACGTTGCACTCACAATGTGTGAGTCCAACAAGGAAATGGGGCTTTCTATTGAAAAAATTTATGATACTCAGCTTGAACTACTTCTTGATTACAGCGTTCAGCAGCAGTATCGCCTGAGAACAAGCCTTTCTTACAGCAACTTCCTTATAAGCAACATTAATAAGGATATGATGATCAACTGCAATGATGAGGAACAAAGCTATTATTCCATCATCAATAACCTGCAGCGTGTAAATTTCAAAAGCAGCTATGTTTTTGTATTCAAAGAACCTGTTGTCCACTATCAGTATGATAAATGGATAATGCCGGAAACAACCTTCCTGAAGTCATATCACAACGGCAAGGAGCTTCAGAATGTTAATCCTCCGAATCAGGAAATTTCTATAATGAAATGTATCGACAATGACTATACTCCTAAGGACCGGAGATTTACATTCGTTATGGTTCCTCTCTTTTCAAATGAAGAACAGTATGGTCTGCTTGTATGTGAACTCGAACCTGATTCATTCCCGCAGATTTATTCAGCTTCTCCGCAGATATGTACAGCAATTAAGCTTACACGTCTTGTAAAGGAGCTTGAGGGCAGTCTTAAAGCAGCAGAATTTGATAATAAACGCCTTAAAAGAATATCTGACTCTGATGAACTTACCGGTGCGTATAACCGAAGAGGCTTTTATCATCTGTCCAATATGCTTCTCACTGCTGAAGATTCAAGAGGAAAAGAAGCTGTTCTCCTGCTTGCTGACCTTGACAATCTGAAAAAGCTTAACGATACTTTTGGTCATGACGAAGGCGACCATGCTATAAAAATGTGCATTCAATATCTCAGAACCTGCATTCCGCTGCTTGATGTCATCGGCAGAATCGGAGGCGATGAGTTTGCAGCTTTTGTTATTGTTGATGATGCGGAAAAGGCAATTGAAAAAATTTACAACAGTGTAAAGAATAATGCTGTTGATTACAACTCATCAAGTGATAAACCCTACAACATCACAGTAAGTCTTGGACTGCATAAAGTACTGTGCGGTCCTGATGAGATCATACAGAATCATGTAAAGTATGCTGATGCAGCACTTTATGTTGATAAGAAGAAGAAAAACAGTGATATTCTGAAACATAAAAATTCCTGAATTACAAAAAGACGGCTTGCGTTTTAATCAACGCAAGCCGTAATTGTTATATGGTAATCTCACTTAAAAACAGCAAGCAGGAATCCAGCAGCAATAGCAGAACCTATAACGCCTGCAACATTAGGACCCATAGCGTGCATCAGCAGGAAGTTTGTGGGGTTAGCCTTTTTGCCAACGTCCTGTGAAACACGTGCAGCCATCGGAACTGCGGATACGCCGGCAGAACCAATAAGCGGATTGATCTTTCCTCCGGAAAGCTTATACATGATCTTGCCTACCAACAGACCGCCTACTGTTGAGAAGCAGAACGCTGTAAGTCCGAGAACAACGATAAACAATGTCTGAAGTGAAAGGAATGATGAAGCAACAGTTGTTGCACCAACAGAAATTCCAAGGAATACTGTTACGATATTCATAAGAGCATTCTGTACTGTATCGGAAAGACGTGCAGTTACGCCGCATTCTCTCCAGAGGTTACCCAGCATAAGGCAGCCAACCAGCGGAGCAGTTGAAGGCAGAAGCAGGATAACAAACATACTTACAATGATAGGGAACAGAATCTTCTCTGTTTTTGAAACCTGACGGGACTGAATCATCTTTACGCTGCGTTCCTTTTCCGTGGTGAGAAGCTTCATAAGCGGAGGCTGAATCATTGGAATGAGCGCCATATAGGAATATGCTGCAATTGCAATCGGACCCAGAAGCTCCGGTGCCAGCTTACTTGTAAGGAAGATAGCTGTCGGTCCGTCAGCACCGCCGATAATACCGATGGACGCAGCCTGCGGGCCTGTAAAGCCAAGGCATATTGCTCCGAAGAATGCAAGAAACACTCCCATCTGTGCAGCTGCACCCAAAAGCAGGCTCTTGGGATTTGCAAGAAGAGGTCCGAAGTCAGTCATTGCACCGACTCCAAGGAATATGAGGGACGGATAAAGTCCAGTCTTAACGCCGATATAGAGAATATCAAGCAGTCCGCCGTGGGACATGATATGACCATAGCTGTGATAATATTCACTTGTTTCGTCAAGGAAGGCATTCCACAGCTCAGGATGATACAGTGCATTTGCAGAGCTTGCACCGTCAACAAAGAAGTTGGAAATATTTACAAGCAGACAGCCGAATGCAATTCCCACCAGCAGAAGCGGCTCAAATTTCTTCACAATGCCTAGATACAGCAGTACGCAGGCTATTGCGATCATAATAAGATTCTTCCAGCCGCCGTCTACGAAAAAGCTGGAAAAACCGGAATCATTAAGCAGAGTCTGAAGGGTATCGAGTATATTCATCAGTAACCCTCCTTATGCAATTACGAACAGCGGTGAACCTGTCTCTACAACAGCACCCTTTGAAGTTACGACCTGTACAATAGTACCGTCCTTGGGCGCTGGAATTTCATTTTCCATCTTCATAGCTTCCAGAATAGCCAGAACCTGACCTTCCTTGACCTTATCACCCTGATTTACGTTAACGCTGAGAATATTGCCGGGCATAGGTGATTCAACTGTTTCGCCTGCGGCAAGTGATACAGCAGCTGCCGGTGCAGGTGCCGCAGGTGCAGGTGCCGCTGCAGAAGCCGCCGGAACCGCAGCAACTGCCGGTGCAGGTGCAAGTGCCTCATATTCGTCAAGCAGAATTGCCTTTCCTGCTTCCACCTCTACCTCATATGTTTTACCATTAAGTGTAACCTTATACTTCATCGCTCTTTACCTCCTTGATTGAAATGAAACGCAGCTCATTAAGCGGCTTCTGCATTTTGTAGGCAACTACTGCCATAACCATTGCCGCTTCCTTATCAGGAACATCAAACAGCTTAACATTGCCGGCAGAACCCGGTGCAAGAGGAGCTGCAGGAGCCTTCTCAGGAGAATCTGCGGCTTTTTTCTCTGCAGGTGCAGCATTCTCGCTTTTCTTAGCCTTTGCCTTAAAAACAGCAGCCATAATATAAAGCAGTACCATCAGAATAAGCAGTCCTGAAAATACCACAGCATAGCCAAATAATGCTGTTATACCAGCTTCGCCAAGTCCCATATCAGAAGCTGCGGGAAATATCATTGCCATATACTTCCCTCCTTACATTTCCTCAATGGTATATACTGCTTCGTTTTCTTCCTGCGCCTTACGCTTTTCAAGATACTTGACCGTCTGATCCGGGAAGCAGATATAGCTCATGAGATCTTCTTCAGAACGTGCCAGATCGCCCAGTGCTGCAGCAGCGTCCTTCATTTCCTCGCCTGTACGCTTCTGATCCTCAATACGGCAGTCAATAGGCTGGACGCCTTCGCCCAGAACCTGAACCTTGAGTTCTTCATTTACAGGAGCCGGTGCAATACCATATTCACCCTTGATATAATTCTTGACTTCCTTTGAGATCTGCTTATATCTCTGACCTACCAGTACATTTGTAACAGCCTGGTTGCCTACCATCTGTGAAAGAGGCGTTACCAGCGGAGGATAACCAAGATCAGCACGCACCTTCGGAATTTCCTCAAGGGCATCTTCAAACTTGTCCATAGCCTTCATATCTGTAAGGTTTGCGATCATATTTGAAAGCATACCGCCGGGAACCTTGTAAACAAGTGCCTGAGCGTCTGTTGCAAGGCTCTTTGGATTGATCATGCCGCTGTCGATATACTTCTGCTTGATGGGCTTGAAATAATCGTTGACCTTATTGATAACATCTTCATTCAGACCTGTTTCAATGCCGTACTGCTGAAGCATATAGAACATTGTTTCTGTAGAAGGCTGAGATGTTCCGCCTGAGAAGCAGGAAGCTGCTGTATCAATAACATCAATGCCGCATTCGATAGCCTTCATGAGGGTCATATAAGCCATGCCGGTTGTGCTGTGAGTATGGAGAATAAGCGGAATATCGCCTACTGCGTCCTTGATGCCCTTGATGAGATGCTCTGCCTCATAAGGAGTCATTGTACCAGCCATATCTTTAAGGCAGATAGTCTGGAATCCCATGGATTTCAGTTCCTTGCACATTTCCACATACTTCTCTACTGTATGAACAGGACTCTGTGTATATGAAATACAACCTGACGCAATAGTTTTGGGTGTTGCATATTTCATAGTAGCTTCAAGAGCTGTTTCAAGGTTTCTGAAGTCATTGAGGGCGTCAAAGATACGGATAATATCAATGCCGTTCTTGATTGAAAGCTCGATGAACTTTTCCACAACATCATCATGATAATGCTTGTAACCCAGAAGGTTCTGACCTCTCAGCAGCATCTGAAGACGGCAGTCCGGCAGATTTTTTCTGAGTCCACGGAGTCTTTCCCAGGGATCTTCATCAAGATAGCGAAGACATGAATCGAATGTGGCACCGCCCCAGCATTCAACCGAATAGTATCCTGCTGTGTTCATTTCAGGCAGAATGTCTTCATAATCCTTATAAGGAAGACGAGTCGCCATGAGTGACTGGTTAGCATCTCGAAGAACAGTTTCAGTAAATTGTACTTTTCTCATATATTGACCTCCTTGTATCAAAAAAAGAATAATCCTTATACGTTTATCATATAAAAATATTCGTATAAAGTATATCATTATTTCGTGAACTTTTCCACTGTTTTCTTATAATTCTTTTATTTATTTGCTAAACAAGCAGATTTATCATAT
>JBJERG010000164.1:0-5195 GCA_051882155.1 Ruminococcus sp. | reverse complement strand
TTACCTTTGCATCGCATGGGTTATTGTATTGGTCTGTAACAGAAGCGGTAAATGCTGAAAAGCAGCGCTATGAGGAAAAGATGAATGAGAAAAATGAAGAGATAACAAAAAAGAATGAAGAGATCATAAGACTTGGAGTAGAAATTGAAAAAAGCAAGATAGAAAGCAGTCTTGCTGTTAAAGAGGCTGTATCGGAAGTTGAAAAGGAACGTGATACTCAGAAAGCTGAGTATGAGGCAAAGCTAAAAACTCAGCAGGAGAGTATTGAATATTACAGAGATTTGAAAACAAGAATGTCCACCAAAATGATAGGTGAAACACTGGAACAGCATTGTGAAATGTCATTTAATATGATCCGGGCAACAGCATTCCGCAACGCAGAATTCAGCAAGGACAATAAAGTTGTTGAAGGCAGCAAGGGCGATTATGTTTACCGTGAGAAAGATGAATACGGGAACGAGATAATTTCCATAATGTTTGAAATGAAGAATGAAATGGATACAACCGCCGTAAAGCATAAGAATGAGGATTTCTTCGCAAAACTGGACAGGGACAGAAAAAACAAAAAATGCGAATATGCTATCCTTGTATCTCTGCTTGAGGCTGATAATGAATTGTACAATCAGGGAATAGTTGATGTATCCTATGAGTATGAAAAAATGTATGTGATAAGACCGCAGTTTTTTATCCCGATGATAACAATTCTAAGAAATGCGGCTATGAACTCAATGGAGTATAAAAGGCAGCTTGCAGACATAAGGAATCAGGAAATTGACATTACAAATTTTGAACAGAAAATCGAAAATTTCAAAGAAGCCTTTTCCAAGAATTACATACTTGCAGGCAAGCAGTTCAACACAGCTATTGATGAGATAGATAAAACAATAGATCATCTGAAAAAGGTTAAGGATAATCTTCAGAGGTCAATAAACAATCTTCGTCTTGCAAATGACAAGGCACAGAATCAGCTAACTATAAAATCACTAACAAAGGACAATCCAACTATGGAAAAAATGTTTAATGATATTTATGCTGATGAAGGATAAATAATATATTACATGACTAATGTTATAAAACAGAAAGATAGAAAGAAAATCCGGGAAGTTTTTGAAAAATATCAGAAATAATTTCCCAGTTGTGAAACTTTTGAACAACTGATATGTTATAATAGAAGTAGAAATAATTGCAAAGGAGTTGATATGATGAAAGCGATTTTATTTATAGTAGTATTGTTTCTCCTTGTAAAAGGCGGAACAGAGATACTGTTTGATTTGTTTTTCGGCTGGAGGAAAAAATAAAGCAATTCTAAACCAAATAAATTAATGCGTAAAGCACTAATAAATAAATTTTAGGAGGAAAAATATGGCATTTGAAATTGAAAATGGTGTGCTGAAAAAGTACAGAGAAGAAAGAGGAGAAACAGAGGTTGTTATTCCTGATACAGTGACGAGTATAGGAGATTATGCTTTTGGAGGACTGTTTAGCCGAAACAACATTACAAGTGTAGTAATCCCTGATTCAGTTACGAGTATAGGAGATAATGCATTTGTATCTTGCCGTAACCTTAAAGAAGTACATATAAATAGTCTTGAAGCGTGGTGTAATATTAAATTTAAAAATTACTCTGCAAATCCTTTGCAATATGCTCATGATTTATATCTGAATGGTGAAAAGATTACAGAACTTGTTATTCCTGATTCAGTGACGAGAATAGGGATTTACACATTCAGCGGCTGCAGAAATCTCACAAATGTAGTAATTCCGGAGTCATTGACAGAATTTGAATTTGACTCTATTCCGGGACACAACTTTATATGCGGTCTTTGCAATTTGAAAACACAGAATGAAGTATCAATGGTGCTGCTTGATATTTTCCCCATTCCTGAGCTGTTCGATCATGCAAAGAAAGTGGTTTCAGCAATGCTTGTTCTCAATGGAATGGATGCTAAAGAAATAGCACAGCGTCTGAATGTTAAAGCAACTGATGTAAACAAAATCAAGAAATCTATTGATGAAAATGAAAAAAGTGCATTCAGAACTGTTCACGAGAAGCTCTCTCAAAATGGATGTGACTTTGAAAAAGCAGCTGATGATATTGGAAGTTTTTCCGGCGAACTGAATGTTAAGGATGAATCGATGTTCTGTGCACCTGATATGCCGTGGCTTCCTTTCCTTACTGATACATTTTGCTGTATGAGTTCTTTTAATGAAATGAAATCATTCATTTCCGAGCTTTTCAATAAGAAAGAATATGATGCTATTGAAAAGAAAATACAAGTCGCAATGCTGCTGTATAAATACTATGTTCAGACAGATATTGCCGCTTATACAGGTGCGTCATCATCGTTAATAAGTGAAATAAGTTATACTATGAAATATGTGGGTACAGGCGGATACGAGCAGCTTTTAAAGTGCTTAAATGTTAGTAATGATGTGGAGGAATAATTAAATGAAAATAAGAACAGATTTTGTGACGAATTCTTCAAGCTCAAGTTTTGTTACATACAGTATTAAAAGCGAGGAGCTTGCAAGTCTCTTGAAAGAATTGAAGGAATATGCAGTGGAAGATGGAGTATACGGTACATCTCCATGCTCCGATATTTCTATTGGAGATAGCAGTGTAGAAATGGATTTACCTGCCCCATTCCGTGTGAAGTATCTTGATGAACAGCTTGGTATGCATGATGGTGATGATAGAAAGGTTATTCAGATGATTGTCGATGATATTTGTTGTTATCGCTATCATAATATACGCTATGCAATTCGTGATTTTTACAAGAATATTCCATCTGAGAAGCTTAATTATCTCAATACTATACTACGATCTGCAATAGATGAAAAAAAGGTGTCGTGTGGAACACGTAAAGATTATCTGGACGGAAAGTCTGATTGGCATTATTCTTTCATATATCATGGTGAAACTGCTGTCATCTATGATGATATACTATGGCTGCATCTGAATCAGTCTGAGGAGAAAATTGTTATTCCTGAAGGCGTTACGGAACTTGCAAATAGTGTATTCTACAAAGATTCCCGTTTTTACAGTGATATTGCTGAATACGGATATACACGTTCTTTTGAGGTGAAGAATATAACGCTGCCGGAAACATTAAAGAGAATTGGCAGCAAAGCGTTTTATAAATGCTCTGAACTGGAATCTGTAAATATTCCAAAATCAGTGAATAAAATCGGAAAAGCAGCTTTTCGTGAAACTGCAATCAGAGAAATAATCATACCTGATGGAATAACAAAAATTGAAGAACAGGTTTTCAAGGGTTGTATGCAGCTTGAAAAGATCACACTTCCTGACAGCTTAAAAACCATAGAAAAGAATGCATTTGAAAACTGTACATCACTCAAAACTATTATTATACCGGAGTCTGTTGATTCAATTGAAGATGAGGCATTCTTGGGTTGTACAGCTCTTGAAGAAGTTGTCTTTAATGGAACGCAGCCGGCAATTGGCAAAAACGCTTTCAGAGGATGTAAATCACTTAAACAGGTTCCTGTTTCTGACGAAAATAGTGAAAGTATTGTGTATACAGATGAACTTGCCGGAAAGAAATTCCTGCTTACAGGAAAACTGTCATCTATGGATCGAAATAAAGCAGAGAATCTGATAGAGCAGCATGGAGGCAAGATTGCTAACAGCGTATCAAGAGCAGTAGATTTTCTCGTTGTCGGAGATGAGCCTGGAAGTAAACTTGAAAAAGCAAAACAACTGGGCATTACTCTTCTGACTGAACAGCGGCTTCAGGATATTCTTAGCGGAGCGGTTAGTATTGATACATTAAAAAAATCAATCGAATTTCATCCTCAACAGCGTGACTTCGGAAAACTGTCGGAATATGAACAGCTATTGTATGATGCATTATTAAAAGCAGAAACACAGAAAGAAATGCAGCGTATTTTGCTGGATCTTTGTTCTATACCGAATTTGTTTGACCTTTCAAATAGAATGGAGGTTGCAACGCTTCTTCTTGATGGAAATACAACTAACGAAGTTAATTCCAAAACAGGTGCAAGCAGTTCAACAATTACTAAAATAAATAAAACGCTGCTCAATGGTACAAAAGGATTGGAATATGCCTATATAAAGCTGTCTGAAAATAATAATCTGGAACTTTCAGAGTATTCAAAAAAACGTCTGTATACATTTGAAAATGATTATGATTCCGCAAAAAAAGAAACACATGATGCTGTACAGAGTTCATTGTTTAAATACCCCTCAATGCCCTGGCTGCAGCTGCTTGTTGATACATTCATGAGCATAAAATCATCAGAGGCAATGAAGTATCTGCTCTATGATCTGTGCGTCGATTCAGAACTGAAATCAATGATCCAGCGAATCAAGGCAGCAGAAATGCTTATGAAAGGCATTTCAGTTTCTGAGATAAGCAAACAGACAGGCATTTCATCCTCCATAATCAAAAAGGTTGACTATGCAATGCACTATCTGGGTACAGGCGGCTTCAGGATTGTTCTTGAGAAGTTAATATAATAAAAATTAATTATAAAGGTGGATTTACTATGTCACAAGGTGTTTACATTAAAGTTTTTATGCACATTGTTAAGGATAATGAAAAAAATAATGCATTATCAGTAGAATTGTCAGAGAAGATTGCAGATTACGCCGGAAAATTCGATTGTGAACTGATGCAGAAATCTTTCTTATCTGAAAACGGAATAAGCTGTATGGAAATAGAGTTTTCATTTTCTGAAATTGTCAGCGGTCCGATATGTGATGAAATTGATGAGATTCTGTCAATTATTGATAAACTTGACAATGACTCATATGGTATGCTGTTTGTTGACAGCGACTATGGTGTGGCGTTGTATAAATGCTACGGCAATGCAGAATTTCAAAGTATTTCATCTGATAAAGCCAAGGAAATGCTGTGGTCTTCAGACGATATTATGGTTCTGGAAAAACAATTTAAAGCGGCAGATCTTGCAGAAATACTTGACTGTGAGGAAGATGAAATCTGCGATGAGGTGAAAGAACAGGCAGAAAAACTTGTTCCCAAAATTGTTTTTGATATTTATGATGATGAGTATGATGGGATTTTTAATGAATGTGAGGCAGAAGAAGATGATGAGGAAGTTGTCGTAAGATTCTCCTTTATGATTCATGAATTTTCAACGGAACAGCTCTATAAATGGAAGGAATCATTTGAAAATGGTGAGCTTAATGG
>JBJERG010000163.1:2433-5245 GCA_051882155.1 Ruminococcus sp. | reverse complement strand
AATTTCCGCACTTTGTCAAGGGTTTTCTTTTCTTTCTCTCTTCTTTCTGCATATTCGTCATAATAAAGGTCTTGACACCAAACCGTATATTCTGATATACTATAATGTACTATTACAAAGGAGATAACAATAATGATGAAGCTGTTGTTTATAGGCGATGTTGTGGGAAATGCTGGCTGCCTCTTTGTGCAGGAAAAGCTTTACAAAATAAAAAAAGATCACGGCATCGACATTACGGTAATAAACGGTGAAAACTCCGCCCAGGGAAACGGCATTACAAAGCATTCCGCAGAACAGCTTTTTTCCGCAGGAGCTGATATCATCACCACAGGAAATCACTGCTTTAAAAGACGTGAGGCTCTGTCTGTATATGACCATGAATCCATAATACGTCCTGCCAATTACCCTGAGGGCTGCGCCGGAAGAGGTGTGTGCCGTCTTGATATGGGAAGAGTGCAGATAGCTGTGATAAACCTTTCCGGAACCACCTATCTCGACCCGCTTGACAATCCCTTCACCTGCATTGAGGAGATACTGGAGGATATTGACACGCCCAATATTTTCCTCGACTTCCATGCAGAAGCAACGGCGGAGAAAAAGGCTATGGGCCATTTCCTCACAGGAAGGGTAACGGCTGTTCTGGGTACTCATACCCATGTACAGACTGCTGATGAGATAATTTTAGGCGGACATACCGGCTATATAACCGACGCAGGCATGACAGGTCCTGAGCTTTCTGTTCTCGGCGTGGAGATCGCCCCGGCTCTTGACAGGTTCCGTTTCCGTTTTCCCACTCGTTTTTCCGAGGCGCAGTCACCCTGCTTCCTTAACGGCGTTATCGTGACCTTTGATGAAAACATGGGCAAATGCACGAAAATAGAGCGTCTGATTCTTAGATAATGCACAAAATTGCAAAAAAACACTTGCAATTTTGTTGAGGTTGTTGTATAATATAGTTATGCAGGTAATGCTTTTCTAATTAACACATTACAAAATGAATTACAATTTTTATGAGGAGGTCATAACATGGAAATTCTGAAGGTATCATCACATTCATCACCTAATTCTGTAGCAGGTGCTATTGCAGCTGTTATCCGTGAAAAGAAGGTCGTAGAGGTACAGGCTGTAGGTGCCGGCGCAGCTAACCAGGCTGTAAAGGCTATTGCCATTGCCCGGGGCTATCTTGCACCTATCGGCGTAGATCTTGTCTGCATTCCTGCATTTGCAAACATTCAGATCGACGGCGAAGAGCGTACAGCTATTAAGCTTATCTGCGAGGAACGCTGACGAATATGGGTACAGAAACGCTGCTGAAAGGCGGCGTTTTTTTGTACAGGAAAAACTGCCCGAAAAGGCAGCTGACCTGTAGTTATTTTGGGGCTATGCCCTTTATCTGAAAGGAGAAAATTTATGGATATCGACGACGGTCGATTATGGTGCTGCCTTATTGCAGCAGCGGTTCTGCTTACGATACACGGCTGTATCGCTGCAGCTGAGGCGGCACTTGACAGAATACGTCCGAAAATCAAAACACTTGCCGAAAAGGACAAGGCATTTGAACGCCTTGCCAAACAGCTCCGGAAACCAAAACGTCTTGAATTTACATTCATTGCAGAACACAGTGCCAGCGGGGCTCTTATCACTCTTCTGATGCAGCGTGTCGGCTGGTATTCTCTGCTGCCTGTACTGCGGGATATGCTTGGCATGGAGGAGTTCACGGCAAAAGTTATCACCCTTGCGGCAGTATTTCTCGTGTCCGCATTCCTCATTGCCCTGTGCAATGCCGTTGCCTCAAGAATCGGCAGACAGAATGCTGAAATGCTCATGCAGAAGAACAGCCGCCTTATCAGTATGGTTGTGGTGATAATAATGCCCCTTCAGGCTCTGGTAAGAGGTTTCGACCGAATTCTGGGCGGTTCAAAGTCTGATGATGATGATTCACAGGTAACGGAAGAAGATTTCCTTATGATGGTTGACGCAGGCAACGAAACAGGACTTATTGAAGAAAGCCAAAGAGATATGATAAATAATATCATCGACTTTGATGATGTGACCATTACAAATGTCATGACCCACCGCAAGGAGCTTGTGGCTGTTGACGTTGACATGAAGATAAGCGATGTGGTTTATCTTGCCATAAATGAAGGCTACTCCAGAATGCCGGTTTATGAGGGCAGTATAGACAACATTGTGGGCGTACTTATGGTAAAGGACCTTTTAGGTCTCATCGGAACTGAGGATATATCCAACTTCGGAGTCCGCCACTTTATGAGGGCGGCGCTGTTCGTTCCGGAAACAGCTAAATGCAAATACGTTCTGGAGGATATGCTCAGGGACAAGGCTCAGATGGCTGTTGCTGTAGATGAATACGGCGGTACGGCAGGCATTGTTACAATGGAGGATCTGCTGGAGGAGATCGTGGGAAATATCCGTGACGAATATGACGACGAGGAAATAGAAATGCGTGACCTTGGAGAGGGCGTATTTACCATTGAAGGCAACGCCGACCCGGAGGAAACCCTTTCAAGGCTGGGTATTACTCTGCCTGAGGAACAGGAATTCGACACCATGAGCGCATGGCTTGTGGAGCTTCTGGGCAGAATTCCGGACGAGGACGAAAATCCGTCGGCTGAATATGAAAACGTAAGATTTACCGTGCTTCTTATGGAGGATAACTGGATATCCAAAATCAAGGCGGAAATTCTCAGGACAGCACCCCGCAAAGACTGCGAATCAGAGGTACAGTAAAATATCCGGTACAGGCTGCTGCTTCATATGCGGCAGCCTTTGTCAGTAATGAGTAAATGAAGGA
>JBJERG010000163.1:0-2333 GCA_051882155.1 Ruminococcus sp. | reverse complement strand
TACAGGCTGCTGCTTCATATGCGGCAGCCTTTGTCAGTAATGAGTAAATGAAGGAGGGAAAACATGAACGAGCTTTTCAAATCTGTATCAAAGCTGAAGGGCGTAGGCGAAAAGCGAAGTCTTGCCTATGGGAAATTAGGCATTTCCACGCCCTATGACCTTCTGTATCACCTGCCCAGAAATTATATCGACTATTCTGCTCCTGTAACTGTTTCGGAAGCTCCCTTCGGCGAAACAACCGTTCTGAAGCTGACCATCAGATCAAAGCTTCCTCCTCAGTATATACGAAAGGGCTTTTCCATTTACAAGGCTGCTGCATATGACGAAACCGGGGATATTATGGTAACCTTTTACAATGTAAGCTATATTTTCGATTCCCTTGTCTGCGGCAAAGAATACTGTATGTCCGGCAGAATAAGCGGAAATATGGTGAAAAAAGAGATCCTCTCACCTCATGTCATTCCTGCGGAGGACAAGAACCTCATAAGACCTGTATACCGCCTTACCACAGGTCTTACCCTGAACCGTATTGCGGCAGATATGCAGAGCGCACTGAAAATATTCAGAAATGAACCCTTCGAGTGGATGCCGGAGAGTATTCTCACAGAACACAGACTCATGCGCCTTACAGAAGCTCTGCCGGAGATTCATTTTCCTTCTTCCATGGAAAATGCCCTTGCCGCAAGACGAAGACTTGCTTTCGATGAGCTGCTGGAGCTTCAGCTGGGTCTTGCCATGTACAGAAAAAAATCCCGGAGTGACTGCGCATACAAAATGGCGGAAAATACCGATATATCCCCATTCCTCAGCAATCTGCCCTTCGAAATGACCGGTTCCCAGAAGGACGCTGTAAGGGAAATCTGTCTTGACCTTTCAAAGGGCGTTCCCATGAACCGGCTTTTGCAGGGCGACGTTGGCAGCGGTAAAACTGCTGTGGCTGCGGCTGCCTGCTATTTCACCGCAAAAAATGGTCTTCAGTCCGCACTTATGGCTCCTACGGAAATTCTGGCGGTACAGCATTATCACACATTGTCACGTATGCTTTCGCCTTTGGGCATAAAAATCGGTCTGCTGACAGGTTCGGTAAAGGCTAAGGAACGCAGAGAGATCATTGCCGCCGCTGCTGACGGTGAAATTCAGCTTTTAGTGGGAACTCATGCCATTTTCCAGAAGGACGTGGAGTTTTCCTGCCTTGCCCTTGTAATTACAGATGAACAGCACCGCTTCGGCGTGGCTCAGCGTTCCATGCTGGCTGAAAAGGGCGGTACGCCCCATAAGCTGATTATGTCTGCAACGCCCATTCCACGTACCCTAGCTCTTATCATTTACGGTGACCTTGACATTTCTGTGCTGCGTGAACTGCCCGGCGGAAGACAGCCTATAGAAACCTACGCCGTAACAGGCAAGCTCCGGGAACGGGCATACAATTTCATAAGACAACAGCTCGGTGAAGGCAGGCAGGCATACATAGTCTGTCCAATGATTGAGGAAAATGCACAGGAGCTGCAGGCGGCTTCTGCATATGCGGAAAATATTAAGACAACTGCCTTTGCGGATTTTCGTGTGGGTCTGCTCCACGGAAAGCTTTCATCAAAGGAAAAGGACGCTGTTATGGATTCCTTCCAGAAGCATGAGCTTGATCTGCTGGTATGTACAACAGTGGTTGAGGTGGGAATAGACGTACCCAATGCAACAGTTATGCTGATAGAAAATTCAGACCGCTTCGGATTATCTCAGCTTCATCAGCTAAGAGGACGTGTGGGACGTGGAAAATACCGCAGCTACTGCATTCTCATGACGGATCGTGTAACCGTGGAGTCAAAGCAAAGACTGAAACTCATGAGCAGCACCTCAGACGGCTTTAAGATCGCACAGGAGGATCTTAAAATGCGTGGACCCGGTGATTTCTTCGGTGAACGTCAGCATGGTCTGCCGCCCTTAAAGATAGCCGATCTCACAAGGGATATGTCCCTTTTTGAGGAAACTCAGCTTCTTGCAAGGGAAATACTCACCCGTGACCCTGAGCTTATGCTGCCGGAATACAGACCTCTCAGGCTTGAAGTGCTGAGATTGTTTGCCAGGGCAGGCGAAAACGGCATGAACTGACGTTTTTGTTATATATGTACATATAATCCCGTTTATTCATGCGCATATGCACATTTTATACAAATCTCATTTTTTTCGAAAAAAGTGCTTGACATTTATGCTGTCATGTGGTAGAATAATTAAGTCGCAAGCGGACAGGCAATAGTCTGAAAGCGAAGGATTGCGGCTTGCGTGGGAGTTTAGCTCAGCTGGGAGAGCATCTGCCTTACAAGCAGAGGGTCACAGGT
>JBJERG010000162.1:0-5260 GCA_051882155.1 Ruminococcus sp. | reverse complement strand
TGCAGCAACTTCCGCAACCACTACAGATGGTACTACTGTGGGAGATGTTTGTTACGGCGATGTTAACCTTGATAACGAGGTTACTATGATCGATATTGTTTATCTGAATAAGTATCTTGCAGGTGTTATTCAGTTCAATGCACAGCAGCTGGCAAATGCAAATTGCTGCACAGATAATAATATAGACACTTCGGATTCAAATGTATTGCTGAAGTTTATGGTGCATAAGATTGACAGCCTTCCCTTTGAAGGAGAATAAATTCAGTGCTGTCCAATTAGGTTAATCGTTATTTATGGCGTATAAAGCCTCCTGACAGGAGGCAATAATCAAAATATCAAAAATAAGCTGCCGCAGTTCGTTTTTTGTTCTGCGGCAGCACATTTATTATTTAAATATAAATGGAAAAGCTGATACGAAAATCTTCGCATCAGCCTTGACCAATGAGGAAAATGAGGAAAAAGAATACGCAACAAAAACGTTTACAAATAATTATCGCAACGCTTTACTTTGTTGACAATATATAGTATAATATATTTATATTGTTTTGTCGAGGGATTTTGTTGCTAAAAAAAAGAATAATATTGCTGTGCAACATTAAAGCTTATAATGAGAGGAATGGATAATATGTCAAAAATAACCGAACAACTGGAATTTCAAAATGGACGCCGTATTCTTTCAACACCTTCACAGCTTGCAAGAAACAGTCTTTTTTATTTGCAGGAAATAGGAATGCAGTCATGCGAACCGGGATTTGTAAGCAGTCGTGATGATCTTGACTCATTTCTTTTTATGATAGTAATGAGCGGTGAAGGTGTTTTCAGCTACAATGGAAATACTTATAATCTTAAACCAGGCTGTATTGTATGGGTAGATTGCATGAATGGGTATTCTTATAAAAGCAGCAGTGACAGACCGCTTCTTATTTCATGGATTCACTGCGGGAGCGTTACAATGAGGAATCTTTTTTCATTTTTTTTCCAGAAACAGGACTCCATACTTATTCATGTGAAGGAACTTAAGCCGTTTATTGACCTGTTTTGCGACATAGAACAGATAATAAGCGAGAAAAAAGCAAATTATGAATATCACATATCACTTAAGCTTCATGCTCTTGTGAACATGATGACCACATTTTCACAGGAAACAGACGGAGTTTCAAATGCCGCAAGTACTATTGCAGAGAAGGGCGCACTTATAAAGGAATATATTGAGCAGCATTTCAGCGAAAAGATAACACTTGACGCTTTAAGCGCTGAATTCTGCGTAAGCAAGTACTATATGCTGAGATCCTTCAGAAATCAGTATGGTATGACAATAATACAGTATTTGTCCGCATATCGCATACAGTATGCAAAAAAGCTTCTTAGGTTCTCGGATATGCAGATAGATGCGATATGCAAAGCCTGCGGTATTGAAGATGTCAGCTATTTTAACAGACTTTTCCGCTCCTATGAAGGAATGACAGCAGGGCAATTCCGAAAAAAGTGGAGAAAATAAGGAAAATATATTCATGTAAATTTAACTTGCAATTTTGTGAGATGTGTGTTATAATACGTTTGTATCGCCTTAGAAGGGCTTTATCTCTGCGAAAAGCACCTTTGTACTGGCGTACATAAAAATTTTATATTTATTCAGGAAGGAATGGTAACATGAACACAGCCATCAAAAAAAAGCTGGCCGGAGTACTCGTGATTACGCTGCTCTCCACAGCACTAAGCGGATGCAATGACGCAGGTGACGGTAAGGGAAAGGAAGATTCCTCACACATTACTGTGGGCATTGCCCAGGACCTTGAAGAAAGTCTTGATCCTCACAAGGCAGAAGCTGCTGCCACAAGAGAAATACTTTTCAACGTATTTGAGGGACTGTATAAGCCTGACAGTAATGGCGAACTGATACCTGCTGTTGCAGAAGGCTATACGCTTTCACCGGACGGACTCGTTTATACGTTTACTCTAAGAGAAAACGTAAAATTCCATAACGGTAATACTGTCACAGCAGAAGATGTAATTTCATCTATTGAATACTGTGCCGGTACTAATGGAAGCGATCCTCTTGTGCCGGCATTTTCTAATATCTCGTCTATTGAAAAGACAGACGAGAAAACGGTAGAGATTACTCTTGCAGAACGTGACCCTGACTTTATGTCATATATCGCATCTGTAAAGGCAGCCATTACACCGGCAGGTCAGACAGACGCTGATACAAACCCAATAGGTACAGGTCCATACAAGTATGTTTCACGTTCTGTCCAGGAAAATATCGTTATGGAAAAATTCCAGGATTACTGGGGCGAAAAAGCATATATTGATGATGTGACATTTAAGGTGTGTTCTGACGCCGATTCACTTGTTATGAATCTTAACGGCGGATCTATTGATATGATGGCACATCTTCCTGTATCCCAGGCACAGCAGCTGAGTGATGATTTTACTGTTCTTGAAGGAACAATGAATCTTGTGCAGGCTATGTACCTTAATCATGATTTTGAGCCTTTTTCAGATGCACGTGTAAGACAGGCACTTTGTTATGCAGTAGATAAGAGTGAGATACTTACTCTTACATCTGATGGAAAGGGTGAGGAACTGGGAAGCAGTATGTTCCCGAATTTCAGAAAATACTATGTGCCTGAGCTTAATGACACATACAGCTATAACCCTGAAAAGGCTAAGGAACTTCTTGCGGACGCAGGATACAGCGACGGAACCCTCAGCTTTACAATTACAGTACCGAGCAACTATCCTCAGCACGTTGACGCTGCACAGGTAATATCCGATCAGCTGAGCGAAGTAGGAGTAAACGCTGAAATAAAGAAAGTGGAATGGAATACATGGCTCAGTTCTGTTTATTCAGACAGGCAGTATGAGGCTACTGTTGTAGGTGTGGACGCTTCAAATCTTGCAGCGTCAGCAATGCTGTCACGCTTCTGTTCAGACGCAGGCAATAACTTTACAAATTACTCAAACGAAGAATATGATTCTGTATATGCAGAAGCACAGCTTGAATCTGATGATGCAGAGCAGACAAAGCTTTACAAGAATTGCGAAACGATCCTTGCAGAAGATGCAGCAAATGTATATATTCAGGATCTTGCGGAAATGGTTGCTATAAGAAAGGGCTTTACAGGCTATGAATTCTATCCGCTTTATGTTCAGGATATAGCTAAGATAAAGCCTGCTGAGGCAGAATAAAAATAAGGAGCGATTCTCAAGTGAAATATGCAGGAAAAAAACTTTTCTCTATGATCCTTGCCCTTCTGGCAGCGTCGTTTCTGTTTTTTCTTGTGTTTGATGTTATTCCGGGAGATCCGGCAATTGCTAAGCTGGGAACAAATGCAACTCCTGAGAGGCTTGAAGCTCTGAGAGAAGAAATGGGACTTAACAGACCCTTTCTCATTCGTTACTTCGACTGGCTGTCATGTTTTATAAGAGGTGACTTCGGAGTATCCTATTCTTACAATATTCCGGTGAGTGATATGATAATGAGCAAACTTCCCATATCACTTACAATGACTGTCATGTCATTTGTAATGGTGATTCTGATGTCGATGCCCCTCGGACTGTTTTGTGCAAGATACGAGGGCAGGCGGATTGATACAGCTATATGTGCAGCAAGTCAGATAATGATGTCAGTACCGCCCTTTTTTTCAGGTATACTTATAACACTGCTTTTCGGCATTGTTATGGGAATATTCACACCCGGAGACTTTGTTTCCTACGATAAAAGCATAACAGGATTTATGGCATCTCTTTTTTTTCCTGCACTTTCAATAGCTATCCCAAAGGCAGCAATGTCAGTAAAGCTTCTGAGAAGTTCGCTTCTTACAGAAAAAAGCAAAGATTATACAAGGACTGCATACAGCAGAGGAAACTCACATATGCAGGTTTTATGCTGTCATGTACTGAGAAATTCCCTTATACCGGTTACCACATTCTTTGGAATGGCACTGGCTGACATTCTTACAGGAAGCATAATAGCAGAACAGGTTTTTGGAATACCGGGTATGGGAAGAATACTTCTTACTTCTATTATGAACCGTGATTATCCGGTGGTTCAGGCAATCATAATGCTTATGGCGGCAGTGGTAACTCTTATTAATTTTCTTGTGGATATTATTTGCAGAAGGCTTGACCCGAGAATTGAAGCGGAGGGTGCGGCATGATGAAAAACAGGACATTTATTATAGGTGCAGTTATATCATCACTTGTTATGCTCTTGCTGCTGATTGGCTGCTTCTGGACGCCTTATCCGCCGGAAGCCATGGATTCATCCATGAAGCTTTCGCCTGCTTCAGCAGCGCATCCATTTGGCTGCGACGCCTTCGGACGGGATGTGCTCAGCCGCATAATGGAAGGCGGAAGAGTTACACTTTTTGTTGCAGCAGGAACAGTGCTGTTAGGTGCGGGAATTGGCATAGTAACAGGTGCATTATCCGGCTACTTCGGCGGAATAACAGATACAGTATTTATGCGTGCCGCAGATGCACTTCTTGCCTTTCCAAGTGTACTTCTGGCTCTTGTTGTAATTGCACTTTTCGGGTCCGGAGAGATTCAGCTTGTTTTATCTTTAGGAATAGCATTTGCGCCAAGTTTTGCCAGAGTAGTAAGAGGCGAATTCAGAAGAAGCCGCAGTCTTGGATATGTTCAGGCGGTAAGGCTTCAGGGTGCATCGCCGCTCAGAATTCTGTTTGTGCATATTCTCCCGAATATTAAGTCAGTTCTTATATCCTCGCTGCTTATCGGATTTAACAATGCAGTGCTGGCAGAAGCTGCTCTGAGCTATCTGGGTATAGGTGTTCAGCCGCCTCAGCCAAGCCTTGGAAGTATGCTGTCAGACGCTCAGAAGTACATTTTTAAGGCACCGATGCTTTGTGTTTATCCCGGAATTGTTCTGATACTTCTTGTGCTGGGGTTCGGACTTATGGGTGACGGACTTGGAAGAGGAAGATATGCAGGAGGCAGAAATGGTAGTGTTTGAAGTTAAAAATCTCAGCATAATCTTTCATGATGAAAAAGAACCGATGACAGTTGTTGATAATCTGAGCTTTACTGTAAGCGAGGGCGAAATAATGGGTCTTGTGGGTGAATCCGGTTCCGGAAAAACAATGACTGCCCTTGCTGCTGCAGGTCTTCTGGAAGACAGAAACGCTGAGATCAAGGGACAGATATTTATAGACGGAAAGGATATACTTTCCGTTTCCTCTGAAGAGATGAGAAAAATCCGTGGCAGTCAGGTGGGAATGATATTCCAGGAGCCAAT
>JBJERG010000161.1:0-5274 GCA_051882155.1 Ruminococcus sp. | reverse complement strand
AAGTGCAAGCAGATTACGTGCAGAGCCGTAAGGCGTGCTTTGTGCGGTGTTGCCTTAATAATGCAAAGAGGAGTGGTGCCTTATCAGAACACTTATTATAAATGGTTCGCCGAGAAAAAACGGAGATACTGCCGCACTGATATCACATCTGAGAGAGCATCTTTTAGGTGAGATAAAAGAACTGCGAACCTACGACTGCAATATTGCTCCATGCACCGACTGCCGTATGTGCCGGAATCAGCCGGGCTGTTCAATTGAAGATGATATGCAGGATATCTACAGATATCTTGAACTGTGCGATAATGTGGTGATAGCGTCGCCTTTGTACTTTATGGAGCTGACAGGATCTCTTCTGAGTGCCGCAAGCCGTTTGCAGACCTATTTTTCTGCCCAGTATTTCCGGAATGAGGCTCCGCTGCTTTCACGGAAGAAAGGTGCTGTTCTTCTGACAGGAGGAGGAAACAGGGATTGTGGAAATGCCTATAAAACCTCTGTTCGTCTGCTGAAAAGCATGAATGTACAGGAGATTTTTCCTGTGGTTTATGCCCCGCAGACAGATCATCTGCCTGCTAAGGATAACCGTGAAGCCCTTAAAGGCGTAAGATGTGCTGCTGAATTTTTAAGCAGTCCATAAAAATAAAGGAAAAAATTTTCTTTACAATCAGGATTAAATGTGATATAATATTTGAGAAATAATTCAGACGGAGGTACGTATTATGAAAAAAATTAGAATCGGCATTGCAGGCTACGGCAATCTTGGAAAGGGCGTGGAGCTTGCTGTAAGACAGAATGATGATATGGAACTGACAGGCGTTTTTACACGCCGTGCTCCTGAAACAGTAAAGATTATGACAGAGGGCGTTCCGGTTTATCATATGGATTCTGTTAAGGATATGCAGGATAAAATTGATGTTATGATAATCTGCGGCGGAAGTGCAACAGACCTTCCGGAGCAGACACCTGCACTTGCAAAATATTTTAACGTTATCGACAGCTTTGATACACACGCAAGAATTCCGGAACATTTCAATAACGTGGACAAGGCTTGTAAGGAAAGCGGTCATGCTGCTCTTATTTCCCTTGGCTGGGATCCCGGTCTTTTTTCACTGAACCGTCTTTATGCAGAATCTATCCTGCCAAATGGCAAGACATATACCTTCTGGGGCAAGGGCGTAAGCCAGGGCCATTCTGACGCTATCAGAAGAGTTGAAGGCGTAAAGAAGGGCATTCAGTACACAGTTCCTGTTGACGCTGCTATGGACGCTGTAAGAAGCGGCAGCCAGCCTGAACTTACTACACGTGAGAAGCATAAGAGAGTGTGCTATGTTGTTGCAGAAGAGGGCGCTGACAAGGCAAAGATAACTGATACCATTAAAAATCTGAAAAATTATTTTGATGAATATGATACTACTGTGAATTTCATCAGTGATGAAGAATTTGACGCAGAGCATAACACCATGCCCCATGGCGGTTTTGTTATGAGAAGCGGAATGACCGGTGAAGGCGAAAAGACACATCAGATGATCGAATATTCTCTGAAGCTTGAGTCCAATCCGGAATTTACAGCAAGCGTACTGATTGCATATGCAAGAGCGCTTTATCGTCTGAAGGAGGAAGGCGCTGTAGGCTGCAAGACTGCCTTTGATATTGCACCTGCATATCTTTCAAGACTCAGCGGTGAGGAACTTCGTGCTGCTATGCTGTAAAGTATGAATCTATGGAAGTCCCTTGAAACCCATCAAGGGACTTTTTCTGAGAAGACTTAAAAAAATTATATTATTAAGCCTACTGGAAGAAAAACATAAAAAAAATTGCTTTCAAAGGTTTTTTTATAATAACATCTTGCCAAAAGTTTTATTTTATGTTATTATATAAAGAAGGGAAAAATGCCGGGATATCAAACGGCAAATAAACAAGCGTGCGAAATACCGCACGGGTCTGGAGAATATTATGCCAAAAAGACAAGATATTAACAAGATTATGATTATTGGATCCGGTCCGATTATTATCGGCCAGGCTTGCGAATTCGACTATTCGGGTACACAGGCGTGTAAGGCACTGCGTCAGCTCGGATATGAGATCGTACTGGTTAATTCTAATCCGGCTACCATTATGACAGACGCTGATGTTGCAGACATCACATATATTGAACCTCTGAATCTTGCACGACTTACTCAGATCATCGAAAAGGAACGTCCGGATGCACTTCTGCCAAACCTTGGCGGTCAGTCCGGTCTGAATCTCTGTTCTGAGCTTTCAGAAGCAGGCGTTCTTGACAAGTATAATGTTAAGGTAATCGGCGTACAGGTTGACGCTATCGAAAGAGGCGAGGACCGTATTGAATTTAAGCACACAATGGATAAGCTCGGCATTGAAATGGCAAGGAGCGAGGTTGCTTATTCCGTTGAAGAGGCAATGGCTATTGCTGATAAGCTGAAATACCCTGTAGTTCTCCGTCCTGCATATACAATGGGCGGCGCAGGTGGCGGCCTTGTTTACAATGTAGATGAGCTGAAGGTTGTATGTGCAAGAGGTCTTCAGGCAAGCCTTGTAGGACAGGTTCTGGTTGAAGAGTGCATAAGCGGCTGGGAAGAGCTGGAACTTGAAGTTGTACGTGACGCTGAGAATAATATCATTACAGTATGCTTTATTGAAAATATTGACCCTATCGGCGTTCATACAGGTGACTCATTCTGTTCTGCACCTATGCTGACTATTTCCGAGGACGTTCAGAAGGTTCTCCAGGAGCAGTCATATAAAATTGTTGAAGCAATTGAAGTTATCGGCGGCTGCAACTGCCAGTTTGCTCATGATCCTGAAACAGGCAGAATTGTTGTTATCGAAATCAATCCCAGAACATCACGTTCATCAGCGCTTGCTTCAAAGGCAACAGGCTTCCCGATTGCATTCGTTTCTGCGCTTCTTGCCTGCGGTCTGACGCTTAAAGACATTCCCTGCGGCAAGTACGGTACACTTGACAAGTATGTTCCGGGCGGTGATTATGTTGTTATCAAGTTCGCTCGCTGGGCATTTGAAAAGTTCAAGGGTGCAGAGGATAAGCTTGGTACTCAGATGAGAGCTGTCGGCGAAGTTATGAGCATTGGCAAGACATACAAGGAAGCATTCCAGAAGGCTATCCGCAGCCTTGAAACAGGCAGATATGGTCTTGGTTTCGCTAAGAACTTCAATTCACTTTCAAAGGAAGAGCTGCTTTCAATGCTCCGTTTCCCGTCAAGTGAACGTCAGTTTATAATTTATGAAGCACTTCGCAAGGGTGCAACTATTGATGAAATTTACGAGCTTACAAAAATCAAGCACTGGTTCCTTGAACAGATGAAGGAAATTCTTGATGAAGAAGAATCACTTCTTGCAATGAAGGGCAGTGTTCCTGCAAAGGATACACTCCGCCAGGCTAAGCTTGATGGTTTCAGTGACCGTTACCTCAGCCAGCTGCTGGAGGTTCCGGAAGAGGATATCCGCAATGCAAGATATGAATACGGAATCCGTGAAGCCTGGGAGGGCGTACACGTAAGCGGTACACAGAATGCTGCTTACTATTATTCCACATATCACCTTGATGAGGACAAGAGCCCCTCTTCTGACAAGAAAAAGATTATGATACTGGGCGGCGGTCCTAACAGAATCGGTCAGGGTATTGAATTTGACTACTGCTGTGTTCATGCGGCACTTGCTCTGAAGAAAATGGGCTTTGAGTCTATTATCGTAAACTGCAACCCTGAAACAGTATCCACTGATTATGATACTTCCGACAAGCTTTACTTTGAGCCGCTTACCCTTGAAGATGTTCTCAGCATCCATGAAAAGGAAAAGCCGGTGGGCGTTATTGCACAGTTCGGCGGTCAGACTCCGCTGAATCTTGCAGCTGATCTTAAAAAGAACGGCGTAAATATCCTGGGTACAACTCCGGAAACAATCGACCTTGCAGAGGACAGAGATCATTTCCGTGCTATGATGGACAGACTGGGCATTCCTATGCCTGAGGCTGGCATGGCTGTAAATGTTGATGAAGCTCTGGAAATTGCAAATAAGATCGGCTATCCTGTAATGGTTCGTCCTTCCTACGTTTTGGGCGGAAGAGGAATGGAAATCGTTCACGATGATGAAATGATGCGTGTTTATATGTCTGCGGCTGTAGGTGTAACACCTGACAGACCTATCCTCATTGACCGTTTCCTCAATCATGCAACTGAATGTGAAGCAGATGCTATTTCCGACGGCACACACTGTTTTGTACCTGCTGTTATGGAGCATATCGAGCTTGCAGGTGTACACTCCGGCGACTCAGCCTGCATTCTGCCGGCAAAGAATCTCTCTGACGAGATGATTGAAACAATCAAGGATTATACAAGAAAGATTGCCGTTGAAATGAATGTCCGTGGTCTTATGAATATGCAGTATGCTATCGAAGGCGATACTGTATACGTTCTGGAAGCAAATCCTAGAGCATCAAGAACAGTTCCGCTGGTATCCAAGGTTTGCGATATCAATATGGTCAGACTGGCTACAGAGATTATGACCTCTGAATTCACAGGCAATCCGTCACCGGTTGAAAATCTGAAGGACCGTGAGATAAAGCATTACGGCGTAAAGGAAGCAGTATTCCCCTTCAATATGTTCCAGGAGGTTGACCCTGTTCTGGGACCGGAAATGCGTTCCACTGGTGAAGTTCTGGGTATGTCTGAATCCTTCGGCGAAGCATACTACAAGGCACAGGAGGCAACACAGGTCAAGCTTCCTACTGAGGGAACAGTTCTTCTCAGCGTCTGTGACCGTGATAAGCCGGAGCTTCTTGAAATTGCTGCTGCATTCAATGAGCTTGGATTTAAGATCCTTGCAACAGGCGGTTCTCATAAGATGATTACAGAAGCAGGTATTCCGGCAGAGAGAATTTTCAAGGTTTATGAGGGACGTCCGAATATTCCGGATCAGATCGCAAACCGTGAGATCCAGTTGATTATAAATACTCCGGCAGGAAAGACCAGTATTCATGATGACAGCTATATCCGTAAGGCTGCAATCAAGCACAGAATTCCTTATATCACAACAATGGCTGCTGCAAAGGCAACAGCGGAGGGCATTCGTGCAATTATTGAGAAAAAGCAGTTTGGCGTAAAGTCACTGCAGGCATATCACTCTGAGATCAAGTAAATTACTGAATAGTTTAAAGACTGCCGCAAAGAAAAATGCGGCAGTCTTTTTTATTTATTTTCAGAACTCTGACAATTTCTTTCAGTGAGGTTGACATTTTTATGT
>JBJERG010000160.1:0-5292 GCA_051882155.1 Ruminococcus sp. | reverse complement strand
CTGCTGTCCGGCTCTGCAATAAACAGAGAGTCATCAGAAGAATCTGAATTTAATGACGAACTGCTTTGTTTCCAGTCATTTTTTTTGCCGGCAGAAACGGCTATTATAATGAATATACCTACTATTACAACGAATATTGCCAGCAGGATCAGGATCAGTTTATTCTGACCGGATAATTTTTTCTTATAGTTCATGGAACACCTCGTACAATTATAGTATATCAATCTTAATTATAATACGTAGCTCGTAAATTGTCAAGTCACATAATGTATAAAAGATACATTAACCACGAATTTATGTGAATTCTGACTAAATTAAGGCGGTTCTGCTGATGAGTCTATGACAAAAAACAGCATATAAAAAGAACTGCCCTGGCAAGGGCAGTCCTTTAAATGGAATTATTTCATTCCCGCAGCGTCGAGAAGTCTGTCGTAGTAATCATAAATACCTTCTCTTGCGGTGAAATTCTTTTTGCTCAGTGTGAAATTCTGATATTCATTGTCTAAAAATACCACATAATTTTCGCTGTCATATTTGCAGAAAGTCAATATATTTTCTGTACCGTCTTTTTTTGTGAATGTAATTCTGATATCAGGATTTTCATCAAGTATTTCCGGACAATCTATCATAAGGCTGTCGTATTTGAGAGCAGTCAGTTTTGTGTAGAAATTGTTGATTGCAGAAGCGGCGTCTTCCTTTAGGGAAGTACCGTTCAGTGTGTATTTTCCTTTTTCCTCATCAATTGTTATTTCAGCGTTTTCACGGTCCTTCCACTCTATTTTTACCTCTGATATTTCAGATGATGAACAGGTGTAAACATCTTTCAGAATAAATTTATCAGCCGTATCATTAAGGAAGTCTGTATAATTGGACTGCATATAGAAGATCTGACCTGTTTCCTTACATATAAGGCATACGAAGCTTGTGCTTCCTTCTGTATAATCCTGTGCAAGAAGAGTAGTGGTATTTCCGTTTTCCTGTGTGAAAGTAAAGATATATTCGGGATCATCAAAGCCGTAATCCTTGTATTTATCCTCTGTCACATTTTCATCTCCGAACTTATCCACTATCATCTGACGTATGGTTGTAAGAAGAGATGAAACATTAGAGCCGTTCAGACGGTCGGTAACAGCCATAGGCTTGTTCATTTCCCAGACATTTTCGCTGTTCATTTCAAGCTCATATACCAGTTTTCCATGTGCTGTAAGTGAAATGCCGTTTATTGCGGAATCACTGTTTCTGAGGATATATATGCTTTTCATAGAGTTTTTATTTGCCTTCAGATAATCTGCATAGTCTGTTGACACGCTGTAAACGTTATCTCTTCCGTCAATAGTAACATAGTAGAAATCCTCTGTGGCGCTGAGCTTGCCCACATTAATGACATGAGGAGTATCGTTTTCATACAGAGTGATCACATTTGCCGGATCTGAAAGCTCATAATCTGCAAGATTCGCCTCAGCTACAGGGCAGATAATATCAGTTGCTTTAAGGGTTGATAGCTGAGATGCAAGACTGTTGAGGTAATATGTATTTATCTCAAAATCCAGATCATTTTCTACAACCCAGTGTCCGCTTTCGTCAAGTAACGCTGTATAGAAGGCGTCACTTGTTTTAATTTCAATCTTATTGATATCGTTTGAATTTAAGGACAAAAGGATTTTTTCCTGCTCAATTCGTTCCTTCTCGGCCTTTTGTTCAGACTCCATATTGCTCACCATCACAAGCACGCCGGCAGTAATGCCCACAAGGAGAAGCAGTGACAGTATAAGAATAAGTTGTTTTTTCATGACCTTTATCCTTTCTTAGGAATGACGGCGTCTGAGCCATATTCCTACACCTATGATCATAATGATCACCGGAAGAGCGATGAAGAATAATACAAGTGTCTGTGCAGTACTTTTTGTTACGCTGAGATAATCCTCAGTTGCACTCTTGGCGCCTATTCCCATATCAAGATTCTGATCTGCCATCCATGTTACAGTTGCCAGATATACATAATATGATGAGAGGTAAGAAACATCCTGGATATGATCATCGTCAATAAATTCGGCATTTCCGAAAAGAGTAACTTTTGCATTATTGCGGTTCTTGTCCTCTGAATATACTGCAACAGGAAGCTCTCTGTCTTCAATAACATCAGTATCATATGTACCGCCGTAAGGTTCTGATACTGCTGATGTATTTGTTTTGATGAGAATGCCCGTTTCAACAGAAGAGAGGTTTTCATTGTCGCCGTCGATCTCAACGCTTCTTGATTTCGGCATATATGTATAGAAATCAGACTCGATCAGTGACGCCATATCAGCGTAAAGCTTTGAAGATTCCTCCTGCTCTGCGAGATTACAGAGAATAGTGGTGTCATCTCCTGCAATATGAGATGAGCTGTCGGTTTCACGGATATAGTCATATCCGATCTCAAGGCAGAAGGGAGTAAGAAGCTTCTGGAGATTGTTGTAGTCAAATTTACCGCCGTTGGGAGAAAGCATTATGGAAATACTGCCGCCCTTGTCAAGATAAGCAGAAAGCTTTTCCAGTTCATTTGGAAGTATATCCGATGCAGGTGCCGCTATAACAACGATCTCACTGTCATCCGGAACAGCCTCTGTTTCGGAAAGATTCAGCTGCTTTGTACGGTAGTTTTTGCTCTTCATGAGGGATGAGATGCCGTCATAGTTGTCCTTCATGGACTTTTCGCCATGACCCTCAAGGAAGTAAACCGTTGGCAGATAACCATCAACAACAGCCTGGATATTGCTTGTAATGATATTCTCGCCTACGAAGAATTCTTCGCTTTCTATTATTTCTCCGCTGCTGTTGTAGGTCATATTCTCATTGTACATACTTATTCCGTTGATATGACGCTTGTTGTCACCGTATACAAGGATTATATCACCGGGGCTTAAAGTGTATATGTTGTCAGAATTGATTTTTTCAAGCATTTCCTCGTTCTCGTTAGGATCAAAGTCAATGAGGTCAATACATTCATGCTGGCTGTATTCTACCAGAGCACGGTAAAGAGAACGTGTTTGGCTGTCATTTTTGAGCTCGTCCATGTCAGTAAGGAAATACATTTCAATTTTCTTTCCCTCGCTGTCAAGCTTGTCAAGATATTCGCTTGATGTTTTGCTGAGGCTGAAAAGCTTCTGAACAGAAACATCAATATTAAAGTCCAGCTTTGCAACAATAACATTAATAATTATTGCAGCAGTAAGGATAAGAAGTGCGATTATCCATGCAAAGCTGGTAAAAATCTTATTTTTTGTATTTCGGATCTTTGCCATTTTAAAATACCTCCGGCTAAAGTAAACGCTTGAAAGCCATCAGCTGCGGCTGAAGCGTCTTTTTTCAATTGAAATAATGGTCCAAAGCAGGAATACTGCAATCTCAGTCACATAGCTTACCAGGTCAGAAAGCTGGCAGAAGCCCTGTGTGAAGTTTTCGAATTTTGCCTGATTTGAGAACCAGTACAGAACATCGGAAACTATCGGAATAGATGCAATATAGCTTGACCCCAGCATAAGCTCCATAAAGAACAGTATGAGTGAAACTGCAACCGAAAGCAGCATTGCAAGACCCGGTGTTGCTACAAATGATGATACCATAAGACCCAGAGCAATGTATGCAAGACCATAAAGCAGATATCCCACATAGCTTGCAATGAGATTGGGCATTACCACATATCCGTACATGGAAACAATCAGCGGGAAGATAAAGGAAACCACCATTGAAATAACAAGAACTGTTGCAACTGCCAGGAATTTTGCAATGACGATTTTTGAAACGGAGAGAGGACTTGACAGAAGCAGTACCTCAGTGCCGTTTTTTCTTTCCTCTGCAAAAGCTCTCATTGTAAGAATGGGTATCAGAAGAATAGTGGTCAGTAATATATTATAATAGAAGAAATAGGAAAATCTGAATTCAATCTGGGTGCTTGCAGCGGTATAGATCCACCATGCAAAGAAGCCGGAGAAAATAAGTGTTACAAGTCCTATGAAAACATATGCGATGGGCGAGTAAAAATAGCCCTGAAGCTCCTTTTTATAAAGTGAAAACATTGTTTAAACCTCCTCGCTTTCATCAGCATCTGAACTGCCGCTGTCTTCGCCGTCTGAAATGCTTTCAGATTCATCGGTCATTTCATCAAGCAGGTCCTTTAGGGATTTTTTCTTTCCGGCAGGCTGGTTGACAAGATTTACAAAGATCTGCTCCAGGCTCTTTCTTTCCTCCGAAACCTCAAGAACATTAAGTTTGGCGATAAGAAGAGCGGAGAGAAGTGCGTTTCTTACGTCAGGACTTGAAATTTCGATATCATATGTATAAATTCCTGTTTTAATAAAGGTAATATTAGATACATTAACTACGCCCTTGACGCCCTTTGCTGCACGGACAACATCACGTGAACCACCTTGTACCTTTAATTTAAGAACTGTGTTTGCGCCTGCATTTGATTCCAGATTTGCAACAGTGTCAATTGCCTGTATTTCGCCGTGACTGATGATAACAACACGGTCGCATACAGCGCTTATTTCTGAGAGAATATGTGAGCTGAGGATTATCGAATGGTCACGCTTCAGATCAATTATAAGATTGCGAACCTCAATAAGCTGTGACGGGTCAAGTCCTACTGTGGGCTCGTCCAGTACTATTACCTTCGGATCACCGATGAGAGCCTGGGCAAATCCTACACGCTGTCTGTAACCCTTTGAAAGATTGCCGATAAGTCTTTTGCTGACATCCTCAATATTAAGTCTTCGCATAACACGTTCAATGTGGGACCTTCTTTTTGAAGCAGGAACGCCTCTCAGACCTGCCACAAACATGAGGTATTCTCCCACCTTCATGTCAACATAAACCGGCGGAATTTCCGGCAGAAAACCAATGCACTTTTTAGCTTTGACAGGCTCAGTTTCAATATTATGTCCTTCTATTGTTACCGTTCCGCTTGTTGAGGGAATAACACCGCATAAAATATTAAGAGTAGTGGACTTGCCTGCACCGTTTGGACCCAGGAAGCCGAGGATCTCATTATCATTGATGGTGAAGCTTATGTCCTTTACAGCAGCTTTTCTGCCGTAATATTTGGTCAGATGTTTAATTTCAACCATAAAAATCTCCTTTCCGCTTTTATATAAGCAGTTACTCCTATTATCGCAAAATATTTTGTATCAGTAATTAAAAAAACGTAACTATTATATGAATGAATGCCATAAGTTATATATTGCGGAGAATGAGGGGCAAAAAAATATGTAAACTGATAAGATAAGTAGAGAATAACAAAAGGATGTGAGG
>JBJERG010000159.1:0-5300 GCA_051882155.1 Ruminococcus sp. | reverse complement strand
TATATCCTACCTTACCGCAGGAGTACAGGAAGTAAGGGCATGGACTATAACAAGAGGAACAAAGGCGCCTCAGGCTGCGGGAAAAATCCACACTGATTTTGAGAAGGGATTTATCCGTGCAGAGGTTGTTTCCTTCAGTGATCTTATGGAATGCGGTTCCATGGCAGCTGCAAAGGAAAAAGGTCTTGTCCGCCTGGAGGGCAAGGAATACGTTATGCAGGACGGAGATATCGTTCTCTTCAGATTTAATGTCTGATGTACTTATTAAACGCAAACAGCGCAGGAAATATGCTTTCCTGCGCTGTTTTTATGAAGTTATATCCTCTATCAGCCGCCGAAGCTCTTCTTCAGATTCGGCGGTAATGCCCTTTTCCAGAAGCTCTCTGTCCTGGTCTGCAAGGAGATACAGAGGCATATCAAGCTCGCTGTAGGGTGTATCGCTGCTGCCCCGGAAAAGTCCCAGATGTCCGTTCCATGTCCGCAGAACAAAACTGACCTCCGTCTGGGTTACAGATGTTTCAGCCTTTTCATGTGCCGCCGGAGATGGATGGGTGATATTGGCAGCCATAGTGCCTGAAACTATTACCACTGCGATTACAAATGCTGTCAGAATCATAAGCCATATGCGTTTTCTTGTCATTAAAATATCCTCCTTTTTCAATAAGTAACATAATCAGTATGAACCACACCGCAAAGTTTATACATTATGTATATTTTTAAAGGAATTTTTTCGTAATCTCTTAACACAGAGAATTTTTTGTGGTATAATAAATGTGTATATATTGACAACGATATGTGAGAGCTCTGATACCTGAAATGCTCTCACTTCAGGAAGGATAGAGTATATGGAAAACAAAAATTCCAGCGGAAGCAATTCAAAAAATCCAAAAAGACATACAGGAAATTCACCTTCAGGGCAGGCACCTAATCGTGCTGGCGGAAAAATGACCCCGGGAAAAAGACGACTTTCACCGGAACGCAGGCAGGGAACTGCGGAAGGTGCAGAAAGACAGAAAAATAACAGAGTGCCTGCGGGAAAACACAGACCAGCTGAGAAAAACCAGCCTAAGCCGCCGGTAAAAAGACCGGATCCATCTACAGCAGGCAACACGCCTCTGCACAGCGGATACAGGAAGGAAACTGATGAGGAGATACGCAGCAAACCGCCAACCGGTACGCCTGAATATCCCTATTACAAAGGCAGCTTTGCATCAGCAAGAGTACGCCGTCATCCCGGACTGCGCAATGCCTTTTCGATCCTTATCACAACCATAATGTCCCTGTTCCTTATCTGTATAATCACAGGAACTATCGTGGCAACAGCCCTTACGATATATGTCATGGACTTCCGTGACGAGGTTTCATCGGTTACTCTTGAGGAAATGGAGCTTCAGTATAACACCTACGTTTATGCCACGGATTCAAAGGGAAATGAGGTATGCCTTTATGAGGTGAATAATTCCTCCGAGCGTATGCCTGTTGAAATTGCTGACGTTCCTCAGCACGTCCGTGACGCCTTCGTATATGCGGAGGACGGACGTTTCTATATCCATGACGGCGTTGACTACAAGAGAACATTCTATTCATTTGTAAATATGTTCCTGCATATATACGATACAAATATCGGCGGTTCTACAATCACACAGCAGCTTGTAAAGAATATTACAGGTGATGATGTTCAGTCGCCTTCACGTAAAATACGTGAGATATTCCGTGCAATGGAACTTGAACAGAATTATTCCAAGGACGAGATACTCGAAAGCTATCTGAATTACATTGGCTTCGGCGGAGCTACAAACGGCATTCAGGGTGCGTCACTGAAATACTTCGGAAAGAATGTTTCCGAGCTGAGCGTGGCGGAGGCAGCTTGTCTTGCGGCAATTCCGAAGAGTCCCGAGGTGGTAAATCCCTTTGCAGGCTACAAGGACGAGGAAACAGGAGAGTGGGTCAATACAGGCAAAGCTGCAAACAGACGCCGCCAGCGTTACGTTCTTGAGCAGATGTACAAAAACGGAGCCATTACCTATGATGAATATCAGGCGGCTCTTGCTGAGAAGCTGGTATTTACAGATTCAGATGAATACAAGGAACTGCATCCGGATGAAGAGGATAACCCTTATCTTTCCGCATCAGTTACCAGCTGGATAGTTGATACGGCGATCTATGAAGTAGCGGATTATCTTGAAGATATGTACAATATCTCCTCAAAGGAAGCTATCAGGCGTATAAATGCAGGCGGATACAGAATTTATACCACCGTGGACATGGATATGCAGAGCTATGTTGAGGAAAGATACAAGGATCTCAACAATCTTATGGAATCATCTTCTGTTGCCCATTACGGCGACCCCAACGGCGACGGACAGTATACCGTTGATGAGATAGAATATCCGGAATCTTCCTTTGTTGCTATGAACTATGACGGAAGCATCCGTGCAATTGTAGGCAGCGTAGGCGAGAAAAAGTCATCACTCTGCTGGAACTATGCGACTATGGAACCAAGACAGCCGGGTTCAACTATCAAGCCGCTGGCAGCATATGGTCTTGGTCTTGAGAATGACCTTATCCACTGGGGTACAATGATAGAGGATTCACCGCTTACACAGGTGGGCGGTCAGGACTGGCCTGTCAACTATGGTCTTGACAGTACAAGCGGCAACTATTCCTTTGAAAAGGTATTTGCTGCTGATGCCCTTGCAAAGTCCCTCAATACGGTATCTGCAAAAATCTGCAATGATCTTACACCTCAGGCTGTATTCAGCTTCTCTTCAGAAAAAATGGGACTGAAGCTGTCTGCCACATCTCCCGACGGTCTTACGGATAATGCTATTTCACCGCTGTCAGTAGGTGCCCTGACCTATGGCATCACTTTGAAAAACCTTGTAAACGGCTATATTCCCTACGGAAACGGCGGAACATACTACAATGCCCATATCGTAAGCAAGGTAGTACAGGGTACAGATACAGTGATCTATGAGGACGACGGCAGTCCGAGAAAGGCTGTAGGAGAGGAAACAGCCTATGTTATGAACCAGATGCTCCAGAACGTTGTAAATAACGGCACAGGTTCAGCCGCTAAACTTGATAATAAGCACGTTGCAGGCAAGACAGGAACCTCTGAGGACTGGACAGACCTTACCTTTGTAGGTCTTACTGAGGATTTTGTAAGCGGCGTATGGATAGGCTATCCCGGACGCTACTCACTTCCAAGCTCTCTGAAATCTGCACAGGTATGGTATAATATTATTGGTGAGTACGCAAATAATATTGAGTCAAATGCTTCATATCCCGCTTGTGACAGTGTAGTTACAGGAAACGTCTGCAAGAGAACAGGAAAAATTGCAGGTGCAAACTGCCCTACAGCAGGAGTGGGATACTGGAAATCCTCAAACGCACCTAAGTGCGAGGGCTGCTGGAAATATACTACAACAACAACAGCTTCAGATGATCCGGATGCAGAGTCCTCAACCACCTACACTGAAACTGTAAGTACAACAGCAGCAACTGAAAAATCGGATGATCAGAATGAGTAAAAATATCAAATGAGGTGTTTAATTTGACACAGACTTTTCTTATGTGCGCTCCATGCCACTTCGGACTGGAAAGCACCCTTCGATTTGAGCTTACAAAGATCGGTGCGGAGGACATAACCGTACAGGACGGCAGAATACTGTTTCGAGGAGATTATTCGGTGCTGGCAAAGGCTAATCTCTGCCTTTCAACAGCTGAAAGAGTGCTTGTACAGCTTGGAGAATTCCCTGCCTATTCCTTTGAGGAACTGTTTCAGGGAGTGAAAAAGCTGCCCCTTGAAGACTGGATCGGAAAGGACGACGCTTTCCCGGTAAAGGGTCATGCCCTTGATTCAAAGCTTCACAGTGTACCGGATTGTCAGTCCATCGTAAAAAAAGCGGCAGTTGAAAGGCTGAAAATGCACTACCGTACAAGCTGGTTTTCGGAAACAGGCAGCGTTCATCAGATACAGTTTTCCATACGTAAAAACAGATGTGCCATATATCTTGACACATCTGGTGCAGGACTTCACAAGAGAGGATACCGCAGAAATTCCAATGCCGCACCCATAAAGGAAACCCTTGCGGCAGGTATAATCGACCTTGCAAGAGTGAGAAGTGACAGTGTACTTGTTGACCCCTTCTGCGGCAGCGGAACATTTCTCATAGAAGCGGCATTCAAGGCACTGCACATGGCGCCGGGACTTAACCGTCATTTTGCGGCTGAAAAGTGGGGCTGTATTCCACAGCAGGTCTGGAGAGATGCAAGAGCTGAGGCAATTGCCGCAATAAACCGTGACGCAGAGTTTCAGGCTATCGGTTTTGACTGCGACCCCGAGGCAATAAGGCTTACAGAGGAGAACGCAAGGAAGGCAGGGGTAAAGCCGAGAATACATCTCCAGCAGAGAGATATAGCAGATTTTGAGCCGACAGAAGGCAGTATCACGGTATGTAATCCGCCCTACGGCGAGAGAATGCTTGATATTCAGTCAGCGGAATCTCTTTACAGGATAATGGGCAGCGTATTTCCGGCGGATAAGGCTCATCCATGCTATGTGATTTCACCCGACAGCGAGTTTGAAACATTTTTCGGCAAAAAGGCGTCAAAACGCAGAAAACTGTACAACGGCATGATGCAGTGCCAGCTTTATATGTATTTTTAAAGAAAAAGGGCAGCTTTGAAAGAGCTGCCCGGTTTTATATTATCAGGAGGAATAGTCATGACAAAATATAAGGTGTTGTTATTCGACCTTGACGGAACACTTACCGATTCCGAAGAGGGAATACTGAACTGTGTGCGGTACGGACTTGAATCCTGCGGATTTCCTGTTCCGGAATATGAGGTTTTAAGGTCATTCATAGGACCGCCGCTTATGGTTTCATATACAGAATTCTGCGGACTGAGCAGATCCGATGCAGAGAGGGCAATACTAAAATACCGGGAACGCTACAGCGAAAAGGGTATATTTGAAAACAGACTTTATGAGGGCATAAAAGAGCTTCTCTCTGACCTTAAAAATGCAGGCTATAAAATCGCCCTTGCGACCTCCAAACCGGAAGTATTTGCACTGAGGATACTTGAACATTTCGGAATAGCTGAGTATTTTGACGCTGCAGCAGGAAGTACCATAGGCAGAGAAGACGAAACAAAGGCTGATATGATACGTCTTGCTGTGAAAAGACTGGGACTTCATGAGGAGGATAAGCCTTATGTCCTTATGATAGGCGACAGAAAACACGATATCATAGGCGCACATGAATGCGGAATAGACGTGGCAGGAGTGTACTACG
>JBJERG010000158.1:0-5313 GCA_051882155.1 Ruminococcus sp. | reverse complement strand
GCCATTATAGTCCAGCTCCATTCTTTTTCAAGACGCGGTGTATTTGACGGTTACGTTTATTTCAAGTGATTATGAATAAAAACGAGGGTATCTCGGTGTGAGATACCCTCGTTTATTGTGATATTTACAATACGCACTTGAAAAATATATACTGAAAGTATCATAATGAGCAGGCTGATGCAACATGATTTTGCTGTAATCAATTTGATAGGAAATTTTGTGAAAATATATACAGACTTTCACTGATAATTATGTATAGCAAATTCTGTTGTATAGTAGTTATGTGTATGGTATTGCCTTAATTGTTCTATAAACTTTCTATTTAAGAGTCTTGCACTTGCTGTTTCTCTCCGCTGTAAGTTTAATTAAGCATTTAGCCTCCGCATAACCGTCATTGCCTGATTTAACCGCATCTGCAAACTTTTCAAATGCGCTCTGCATTTCCATTTCAATCTCATAGAGTGCATCACTGGACATAGGGTCTGAATATCTCAGTGCCTCGTAAACCTTTTGTACATTTGCTTTAGCTTCTGCTGATTCAGCCTTAGCTTTGAGATTCTCCGCTTCTGCTGTAATTGCCCTGATAAACTGTGTTTTTATTTCAGTTTCTTTATCAATTGCCTGCAGTTTGCCGCTTGCTGTTTTGGCATTCACCACAGCGATAATATAAACCGCCAATATCACTGCACAGGCTATGGCAGCTGCATAATACGGCAATGGAGAAATCAACATACACAGACCGCCTGCCAGAAATGATGCAATAAGTCCGCTGTAGGCAAGAGAAATAATCGGGAGATTATAGAAGAATTTCTTAGCTGAATTTTCTTTCAGCACTGTATATGTGCAGAAAAAATTGCCTATAAATGCAAGCATTACGCCAGCATATCCTATCCAGAATGAAGGCGTGTATTTTTCAAAGAAAATCCAGCCTGCACTTGCAAATGCTATTACATTGAACAGTACAAGCAGTACCGACCAGGTTATTATGAAGGGTTTAAAATATTTACTCATTTTGGGTCACCTCACTGTTCTTTCTTTTTGCCGCAGTTATTGCAGAAATCTCCTGTGATATTTGTATTGCCGCAGCTGCAGTTCCATGTGCCTTGTTCTTCCGGCTTTCTTGCACCGCACAAATTACAGAAATTGCCGACTACGCCCTTGTTGCCGCAGGCACAGTCCCATGTTTCAGCAGGTGCAGGTTTCCTGCTGCCGCAGTTATTGCAGAACATTCCGCTTGCAGTATTGCCGCAGGAACACTGCCATGTATCACCCACAGGCTGTGCAGGTGATGCAGGCTGATTTGCCGGCTGCATTCCGCCGAACATATTTCCGATCTGCGGAGCAATTGTTCCTGCCGCAGCCAGACCTATACCTATTCCCAGCATATCGCCTGCTGCACTGCCGCCTGAACCGTTTATTGTCATATTGCCGATACCCTCTGCGTATGCTTTCTGAACATCAGCCTGGAGAACATCTTTCTGGTTATATCCCTTTGCCTGCATGATTTCCGCTTCGGTAAGACCCTGCATACGCATTGCCTGAGCCTCTGCCTGTGCTTCGATTATGCGGCGTTCTGCCTCACGTTTAGCAACCTCTGTTTCGGTAAGCTGTCTTTGCAGTTCTGCATCTCGTCTTGCGGCTTCAATAGCAGCCTTACTGCGTTCCTCTTCAGTGCGGTAGAGGGTTTCAGACTGTGCCTGTGCGACCTTTATCCCTGCCTGTGCCTGAATCATTCTTGTCTGGAGGGTAACAGTGTGCAGTTCACGTATTCTCTTGAAATTCGGGTCATCTTCGGGAAGAATTACACTTGTTACATAGAACTGGGGAATAGTAAGACCGTATTCCTCAAAGCCCGGAAGAATTTTTGCTTTAAGATTATCTGAAATAATGTCCAGTTTTTCATCAATTTCAAGAAGGTCAATATCATTTGCCTTGATTACGCCTGAAAGGTTTGTTTTGACAGCATTTGAGATGAGAGGACGGAAAGACTTCTGCAGAGATTTTGTAAATCCTTCTCCGCCTTCTTCCCATGAAATACCGTTCATAGTGCCCACAAGTTTTAAGAGGAGCTTTCGGGAATCTGAAACAGTGAGATTCATTTCACCCGACGCACCGATTTCCAGAGGTGTTCCTGTCAGCGGGTCAATGAAACGCACCTTATCGGGTGTACCCCATTTAAGTGCCATCTGAACTGTTTTATTGATGAAATATACCTGGCACTGAAATGGTGTATCTGTATTTGTGGGAAGTGAATAAAGGCTTTGTAGGAAGGGCAGATTGCCTGTTTCGAGGGTATATCTGCCTGCACCGAATAAATCGAGAGCCTTGCCGTCACGGAAGAAAATCGCCTCCTGCGACTCATGTACAATAAGCTGTGTACCCAGGTTGAAATTCTGCACCGGGTGTTTCCAGATGAATGTATTATTGTCGCCCTCGTACTGTATCACGGAAACTATGCCTTTTTTGCGTTCCTCGCTCATGGCAGAGGCTTTGGCAACATCTATTACGGTACTGCACATGGGACAAGTGTATGTTTCGGGAAGCGACTTGAATAAGCCGTCTGATAATTCTGTTATTCTGCCGCAGGTTGGGCATTTGATTTTGTGTTTGCTCATTTTTGGTTCTCCTTACTATTTTTTTATTTTTACTTTACAACAGTTTAAAATTTAATCTTCAAAGCGGGACGGACTCCACTCACACCATCAACACGACGACCACTCATACCAACAGAGCCATCATAATAACATTCCGCAGTGTGTTTTTGATCACATCCAGGCGAACGCAGCCACCACCCAGCACTACATTTAAGTATACTTTCATCAACTTTCTTAGCTTCATCTATACTGAGAAGATAGATATAATCCTCTGTGTTTTCTCCTCCGTTTGTTCCATTTTCGCTACTGTCATTGTTTATACACGTTGTTTTTACAATCATTGTTTTCTCTTCAGCTGTAAATTCGTCATAAAAGGAACGGTTAAGCCATTTTCTTAATGTGCATAATTCCCATGTAGTATTTTTCAATTTACTATTATATTGCTTATCGCAAACTGCATCTGCACATAACAATGTACATCCATCTGAGTTTTTTTCGATTACATACCAGTCATATTTTCCAAATGGCACAACTTCGTTTATTTGTGCTGATTTAAATATTTCTTTCTTCATTTCATTATTTGCAATATAACTCTCAGTATCTTTATAATCTCCTAATTCTTTAAATGCAGCAACTGCATCAGCATAGATTCCATTTTCATATAATGAAATTGCATTCTGATACCGACTTTCTTTTTCCATATCTTCAGAATCCTTGTATTCGCCAAGTTCAGAAAATTTTGTAATTGCAGCATCATAGTTTCCTTTATTTAATTCTTCAACCGCACTGTTATACTTCATTTCAGGAAGAATTACTTTAGTCGTTACTATAGTACCAGCAGTTCCGATAACGACAACTATTGCAGAAACAATTGCTATCATTCTGATTTTTCTTTTCCTCGCTTTAGCTTTCTTCTCAGCTTTTGCCTGTGCTTGTTTTATCTTCTCTATCTGCTGTCTGCATTCCTCAATTTGCTTATCTGAATCTACGAATCCTTCAATGCTTTCAAACAATTTTATTGCATCTTCCTGCGACTCAATAGTATTATTCTTCTTTTTGTCAAGTGCCTGTTCATATATCACCTGTTTTCTCGATTCTTCAGCTTTTCCCAGACACTCCTGAGCTTTTGCTTTTGAATCCCTGTAGCCGTTCATTTTCTTGAATAATTCTGCCGCACGTTTGTAAGCCGATTCTACATTTGCATGATCCATTTCACTGCAGGCAGCTTTATAGAGATATTCTTTTCCTTTCTCCGTACAAAGCTCAGCCTTTTCTGCTGAATCCTTATAACCGCCTATTTTTTCAAAGAGTTCTCTGCTTCTATTATAATCAGCGTCATTTCTTGAGGATTCCATACTCTTTACAGCAATCTGATAGAAATACTCATTTTTCTTTTCTTCGCACTGCTTTGCCTTTTCTGCTGAATCCTTGTAATTGCCAAGTTTTTCTAAAAGTTTCCTTGCTCCTTCAATTTCTGTATCGTTCACAGCTGAATTGAATCTCTTCACAGCATAACTATAATCAGCTTCAAGCAGAAGATTGTCCATTTTCTCCTTGAATGAATCATCACCGAATCTCTTTGCTTTTATGAAATTTGCATTTCCGCCAAAATTTGTCTTTGTGTTAACAAGCACTTCTTCAGACGGAACCTTTAAATCCACCATAAGAAGACCAAGATACGCCCTTGCCTCCTCAACATTTTCATTCAGCACCTGTTCAAAGAAATTGCCTGCCGCTGTCCAGTCGCCGTCCTCCAGTGCAAGATTGCCTCGTTTCAGAAGATTTTCAATATTGCCGCTTGCTGCCGTCTGAACTATTGTCTGTTGATGAACAACTTCCCTTTCCGGTTCAGTTTTCGCAATCTTTCCTATACCACGGATAAGATCCTGCATAAAGCCCAGCTTTGACATATCCTGTGCCTGATACATTGAAAGTGCGTCCGGCAGGTCGTATGGATCCATATCACGATACGCAGGAATAATTGTCTTGCTGTGGTCTTCCTGCATCATCATAAGGTATCTTGACCATTCATTTTTAACCCATACTGCATCAAAATATTCCGGCTTCGTACCCACAACCACCATTACCTTTGAGCTGTTGAGGGCGGCGAATATGTAAGGCTCGTACTCTGTGCCAAGCTTATCTTCCAGCGTTATTCTGGAGAAAAACACCTTGAATCCCTCACGGGTCAGCTGATAGTACAAGTCCTGCGCAAGAACGCTGTCCTGTGTGCGTCTGCCATTTGCGTCGGTTTCCTTGTAACAGATGAATACATCAAAAGGTTCTTCCTTGTTGGAAATTTCAAGAATGCCTTTCTGCACAGTGTCAATGTACTTCGCTTCACTTTCAAATACATCACGCTGTACTGTATCCGCATGGCTGAGTGCCTCCAGATAGTCAACGTCATTCAGAATTGACTTGTACTGTGTTCTGTGACAGGTAGGGATTTTCTTTTTTGTCAGCGGGTCGTCAACGTACTCGATACCGTATCGGCAGAGGACTATTGACCAGTAAATTTCAGCGTCTTCACTGTTTTTCAGAATACGCTCGTAGATTTCCATTGCCTTGTCAAATTCGCACTGCTGACGAAAATGATTGGCTCTGTTTATCATGTTGAGATTCTGCTCGTTGTCGGTTTTTGGGAGTGTCTGCATAGTTCCGCAGTATTCGCATTCGCAGACTGTCATTCCCTCGGTGATTTCCAGTGAACCACCGCACA
>JBJERG010000157.1:0-5342 GCA_051882155.1 Ruminococcus sp. | reverse complement strand
AAAGATCGAAAAATTATTTATGATTAAGATACAGGAGATACATAAGAATATGATTTTTAATAATATAAAACGTATTACTGCTGCTGCAATAGGAACAATCCTTATGGCACAGTACATACCTTCAATCGACGCTTCCGGTGAAACCATTACCAATGATATGTACGTATATGAATTTCTCACCGGTCAGCTTCAGCTTAATCATGCAGCAGCCAGCGGTCTTATGGCTAATGTGGATCAGGAGTGCGCATTTATTCCTACTGCAAGCTGGACTGACATAAACGGAAAAACCAGTTACGGCTTAATGCAGTGGAATGGTCCAAGATTTGAGCAGCTTAAAAATTTCTGCAGTGACAATGGATACGGATATGATACTCTTGAGGGTCAGCTTGCCTTTCTGGAATATGAATTAACTGGACCTTACAGCGGATATTATGATTATCTTCTGAATGGGATAGAAAACAGCGAACAGGGTGCCTATGATGCAGCATATTTCTGGGCACAGGAGTATGAGGTGTGCAGAAAGATATATTTTGAACCGAGGGCTAACCTGGCAAGGGATTATTATTATCCTGCATATCTTGAATATTCATCTGTTCCTGCTGCCATAACTGATGACAGCTTTTATGCAGTACTTTCAGGTGCGGATTCAGGTCTTGTACTTTCAGGAAAGGACGGTTCACTGCAAATGACAGAGCCGTCAGAGAACGCCTGTGACGTATGGTTCTTTGAAAAAAACGGAAATGATACATACAGGGTGACAAACTGTGAAACCTCAGATGAACTTTCACCAGACGGAAAAAGCCGGCTGTGGTCATTCTATGAAACGGCAAATGGATTATTGCTCAAAGAAGACGGCAGCCAGGAGGTTCTTGGCATATATGATGAAGGTAAATTATGTATGCAGATCGGCGGCGGCTCTGAAAATCAAAGCTTTTTGCTTTTGAAAAAACAGCCGGCGGATATGCCGGAAGAATTATCAGCTGTCAGCAATCCGGCACCGTCAGTGACTAAATTCAGCTGGAAATCTGCAAATGGTGCGGATTCATATAATCTGAAAATCTACAGCGGCATTAAAGCAGAGGGAAATCCTTATATGACAATAGAGAATATTAAGGAAACAGTCTGCGAACTGAGCCTTCCGTCAGGAATATATACAGCAGTTGCGGAATCAGTAAATGAATGCGGAAGTACTGCCGGAAAACCTTACAGTATTGAAATAAAAAAGCAAAAACCCTGTGATTTGGGAGAAAGCTTTTACGGAAAGATCTCCTGGAACGGAAAGCTTCAGTACATTACAAGGACTGATGAAGCTGAGGTCTGCAGCAATCCTGCCACTTCTGAGAAGGAGCAGCTGTGGCGTTTTGTGAAGAACAGTGACGGCAGCTACAGAATTTACAGCTGTTCAAATGAAAACGCACTTGGATTCAATGAGGAAAATACTGCTTATGCTGATGAAGCTTCAAAGGCAGATTTTATGATATACGGCAGCGAATCTGAGGGCTATATAATTGAAGAAAAGGATAAGGGACTTTTTCTGTCAGCGGCTGAAAAAGCAAGGTTCAGCGGAAGAAATTTTGAAGATAATTCATTGCAGAGATTTGCAGTAGAAAAATATGATTTCAAAGCTCCTGCTTTATCGGCTGACGTATCCGGCGGAGCAAAGGAGCCTGTTGTTTTCAGTTGGGATAAGGCAGACTGTGCAGATAGTTATGTGCTGTCTGTAAAGGATGAAGAGGGCAAGGCTGCTGCTTCTGTTAAAATCCGTGGAAATACAGGGCAGGCAGATATTAGTCTGGAGGAAGGAAAATATACTGCAGAGATATCAGCGGTAAGCTCAGTAACTGGTGATAATGCGGTAAGTGAAAAGCTTGAATTTTATGTAAAGGATCTGCCTGAGCGTCCCTGTACAGGCATCGGAATAAATACTGATCCCGGTATGCTTTCTTTCTACTGGAATGAGTGTGAGGGTGCTGAGTCCTATTCTTATGAAATACGAAACGAACAGACAGGCGAAATGGCTGCAAAAAAAGAAAATTTACATGAACTTACCGGAAAAGAAAAGCTTGACGCCGGAAAATATATTATTACAGTTACGGCAAAGAATAAAAACGGAACAATATCTTCACATGATGTCTGTGCAGAGCTTAATGATATAAACGGAAGCGTCTGCGTATCCATGAAGTCTGTTCTTGCTTCAAAAAAACAGTATGTACAGGAACAGAACTGAATAATATGAAAGAAACTGCTGCAATGTTTAAGTATGCGGCAGTTCTTTTTTTGCATTATTAACAAACGTTTACATTACATTTATTGACAATATATCTCCACAGTGGTAAAATTAAATTGTAGGATAAGCAAATGCCCACGGAGGTGTTATATAATGACGAGAAGAATACAAATAATTATGGTAGTCTTTTGTATGCTGATTGGAGGAACCGGAATTTTTGACAGTCTGAAATTTTCTTCTGCTGCAGCTGCCGGAAGCTTTGCATATGAAGAGGACACATGGAGCTTTTCGGAAAAAGAGCTTCTGGACGGCAGTGAACCGTACCTTACGACAGTGCTGAAGCAAAAGCTTATTCAGGGAAAAAATGACGGGGAAAGACAACGTATTGAAAGCAGACTTCCGAATGAGCTTACTGATATCTCATATGGCCTTGCAGTTCTGGAGCTTCTGCATTACAACGGAATGTGGAATGTATCTGATATTTCCAATACAGCCCGGGTGCTTCATGACTTTTCTGCTCCGGTAAGAAAAGATGTTTTTACAGGTTTTGTGAATTATTATAACCTTTTGCAGTATACAGACGAAATTGCCGCTCTTGATGAAGAGGCACTGTCACTGAATGATTCCGGCGCTGCTTTTCAGAATGCGGAATCAATCGTTTCAGGAGGAAGTCCTGCACTGATACGCTTGTATGAAAATTCCGGTGCAGAGCCTCATACAGTTCTTGCCTATGGAAGTGAAACCGGTGCGTGGCATTATACAGGTTCAGTATATAACAGAAGAATTCTCCTTGCAGATCCGGCTGATACGGCGTTTTCTGACAGCAGCTGCATTTACTATAATTCATATAACGGAAAATGGAGCGTTCCTCAGTATGAAATGACCTCTGAATCCGGCGCAGTGCTTGGAGCTGTTATAAGTGATGCCCAGCTTCTGAACAAATACGGCTATGACCCCAAAAAGCTCCCGAGAATGATGATAGAGCCTGTTTTTGCAAATGCCGGTGACTGTGACATCCCGATAACCCTGATGCAGGCAGGAGCACTTGATATAATCGGAATAAGTCTTGACGCTGATCTTAGTCCTGCGGCTGAAGAGGTTCTTCATTTAAGCTATGAATCCGAGTCCTATGATCTTGGAAACGCATTGCCTGTTGCATTCTGTTCAGCTCATGTAAATGAATCAGCACTTCTGTGTACAGCAGTTCTTAATTCAATTGCAACTGATTCCATGACCTGTAAGGATAATGAACCTATCATATCATTCCTTATGGATTCAGCTGATGCAGAATCTGTGAAAGCTGCTGCTGAAAAGTATAATATACCTCTTCAAAGTGATGATTTACATGGTGATTATTACGCTTTCCCGGTATATTTTAATACAGACGGTATGTCCAGCTATTATTCAGACGTTTATGAAAGCAATGAATTTCCTCTTCTTATGAACAGTGAGGTATGTATTATAGTTAATCCTAAGAAAACTACGACCACAACCACCACTACATCAGCAACCACTACAACAACCATGGAAACTACTGTAACAACTGTCTCAACAACAACAACTTCTTCTCAGACCACATTTGAATCGGCTTCGGAATCAGTTACGTCTTCCGTGAGCAGTACTTCTAATACCACTGTATCATCTCAGTCAGTTACAACTTCAACTGAGTCCATGACAGTATCATCATCGGAAACCACAACTGCAACAACTGCCTCCTCATCAAGTGAAACAACATCCTCTTCATCAGTTGTTTCAGACACTTCGGTTACAACATCCTCAACATCTGTGACCACCACAACAAGACAAATCTTTGACTGGGGCAGTGATAACTGGCAGCTCAGTCATGATGCCCTTGTTCCTGAATACATATCAGAGGGCTACAGACTCCTTGAAAAGCACAGGGATAATCTGATATCATCATTAAATGCTATGGAACGTGTGCGTATCCAGCGTGTAATGAACAGTGAATGGCTTGGTGCTGAATACGGAATGGCTGTAACAGAAGTACTTGCCAAAAGCGGGGTGTTTTCTGTTCCCATGTGGGATCCGAGATATCAGTCGGTTTATGAGCTTGATTTAAGTGATGAAAGAAATCTGTCTATCATTTCATATTATCAGCTTCTTCAGGAATGCGACGCCGTGCAGCAGGAAATTGCATGGACAAGTGCATTTATGACAAAAAAGACTGTACTCAGCCAGCTTATTTCCCAGGCGTCAGCTTCAGGTAAGGGTAAGAGCATGACTCTTGTATGCTTCTTCGGAAAAAATTTTTCCCATTCAGCTATAGCTTACGACGTGGAGTACGGAACATGGAGCCTTGGAAATGAAACATATGACGGAAGAATACTTATAGCTGATCCGTATCTTGATAGTTTTTCTAATGAAAACTGCATATATTTCCAAAGCAGTACCCTTGAATGGAATGTTCCCGGTCTTGGAATTGATTCCGGAGATAATGACTCATTTATCGGACTTGCTTCAAATTCTCTTTCTCTGATAAATGAATACGGATACTTTAAGGGAACATCTTCCTACAGCAGTAACCATGTATACGTTCCGATTCTGGAGGTTCCAGAGGATGCAGGTGATTTCCTTTTAACGCCTTTGGGCGATTCAGCAGGCAGCGTTAAGGAAAGCAGTGAATTCAGATGGTTCAGTACAAGTGCAGCAGCAATTGAATGCCGCCGTGCAGGTCTTGACTATGAGGCAGAGGGCTTTGAGATATTCCCGCTTTATACAGGAACTTCAAACTATCAGATTTCCTTTGAAAAATGCCTTATCACAGTTGATTCGAATAACGCTGATAAGATAACGATGCTCTCTGACGGTTCGGCGGCTGTTTCTGCAAACGGGGCGTCATTCCGGATAGGTATAACTGCAGAAACAGATTTGCCATGGGACACTGTTACAATAAGCGGTGAAAACGGCAATGAGATTCTGATGGCTGAAAAGGGAGAAAATATTGTTCTCACCGGTGACTGCCTTCATGCACTCACAATAGAGGCAGGTTCAGAAATTATTGAAACCTATCTTCCTGACAACGTCAGTGCATATTCCAAAGCGCTTATCTATGCTGAGGATGACGGAAGCATAGGCGTACTTATAGATGCAGACG
>JBJERG010000156.1:0-5346 GCA_051882155.1 Ruminococcus sp. | reverse complement strand
AACCACCTGGTCGATCTTTACATCACCCACATTGTCAATGGTGCGTGTATTGCCGGGCAGATGAGGGAATGCAACTGTAGACTTTATTTCAGACAGGTCGATAACATATGTTTCATCATAAACAGCGTCCTCATCAGCTTTGTATACAACAGGCTTTCTGTCGCTGTGCTCTGCAATATATGCAAGAGTCTGGTCGTCAACTTCAAATATGCCGTTCTTGGCACCTGCTTCGATAGCCATATTTGTCATAGTCAGTCTGTCACTCATGGAGAGGCTTGCAACGCCCTCGCCTGTAAATTCCATAGAACGGTACAGTGCGCCGTCAACGCCAATCATTCCGATAATGTGGAGTATAACGTCCTTGCCGGAGATGTAGGGATTCAGCTTGCCCTTCAGTTCAAACTTTATAGCAGAGGGAACCTTGAACCATGCCTTGCCGATAGCCATGCCGCAAGCCATATCAGTAGAACCAACGCCTGTGGAGAATGCGCCCAGTGCGCCGTATGTACAGGTGTGGGAGTCAGCGCCGATAACAACGTCACCGGAAACTACCAGACCTTTTTCGGGGAGAAGTGCGTGTTCAATACCCATCTGACCAACATCATAGAAGTGAGTAACTTCCTTTTCATTGCAGAAGTCACGGCACATTTTGCACTGAGTAGCCGCTTTGATATCCTTGTTGGGAGCAAAGTGATCCATTACCATAGTCACCTTGTCCTTGTCGTATACATTGTCAATGCCCAGTTTTTCAAATTCACGGATAGCAACAGGGGAAGTGATGTCGTTTCCGAGAACTCTGTCCAGATTTACCAGAATCAGCTGACCTGCCTCGACTTTGTCAAGACCTGCGTGAGCTGCCAGTATTTTCTGTGTCATTGTCATACCCATGTCTATATTCACTCTCTTTCTTAATAATTTATTATCGCACCCTTATCAGCAGATGAAACCATTTTTGAATAACGTCTGAGGTAACCTGTAAGGTCAGTCTTTGTCTTGATTTTCATAGTCTTCTTTCTTTCTTCCAGTTCTTCGTCAGAAACTTCAAGATTGATAGAGTGATTCGGAATATCAATAGAAATAATGTCGCCGTCCCTGACATATGCGATAGTGCCGCCGCTTACAGCCTCGGGAGATACATGACCGATAGCCGCACCTCTTGTTGCACCGGAGAAACGTCCGTCTGTGATGAGGGCAACCTCCTTGTCAAGACCCATGCCTGCAATTGCAGAGGTAGGCGACAGCATTTCTCTCATGCCGGGACCTCCTGCAGGACCCTCGTAACGGATAACTACAATATCGCCTGCCTTTATGCCGCCGCTTCTGATAACTGCAATAGCTTCTTCTTCGCTGTCAAATACCTTTGCAGGACCTCTGTGCTGCATCATTTCTGCCGCAACTGCACTTCTCTTTACAACACAGCCGTCCTTAGCAAGATTACCACGGAGAACTGCAATGCCGCCTGTTTCACTGTAAGGATTTTCAATAGGACGGATAATGTCTGTATTCTTATTTATACAGCCGCTTATATTTTCACCCAGAGTCTTGCCTGTGCAGGTCATAACATCAGTGTGAATGAGATTCTTCTTTGCAAGTTCGCCCAGAACTGCATATACGCCGCCTGCTTCGTTGAGGTCCTCCATATAAGCATGACCTGCAGGTGCAAGGTGGCAGAGGTTAGGTGTTCTTGCGCTTATCTCATTTGCCATGTCAAGATTTATCTTTATGCCGCATTCATTTGCAATTGCAGGAATGTGAAGCATACTGTTTGTTGAACAGCCAAGAGCCATATCAGCTGTCAGAGCATTTTCAAATGCCTTTTCTGTCATAATGTCACGGGGACGTATATTCTTTCTGTAAAGCTCCATAACAGCCATACCTGCGTGTTTTGCAAGCTTGATTCTGTCAGAATATACAGCAGGGATAGTGCCGTTGCCTTTAAGACCCATACCCAGAACCTCTGTCAGACAGTTCATGGAGTTGGCTGTGTACATACCTGAGCATGAACCGCAGGTAGGACAAGCCTTGTTTTCAAATTCCTCAACGTCTTCCAGTGTGTATTTTCCTGCGGAATATGAACCAACTGCTTCAAACATACTGGAAAGGCTTGTTTTGCTGCCCTTTACGTGACCTGCAAGCATAGGACCTCCGCTTACAAAAACAGTAGGTACATTTACTCTTGCAGCAGCCATCAGCAGACCCGGAACATTCTTGTCACAGTTTGGTATCATTACCAGAGCGTCAAAATGGTGAGCCATTGCCATACATTCAGTGGAATCAGCAATAAGGTCACGGGTTACCAGAGAATACTTCATTCCCACATGTCCCATGGCAATACCGTCACAAACCGCAATAGCAGGAAATACAACAGGAGTACCGCCAGCCATAGCAACGCCCATTTTAACAGCGTCAACGATCTTGTCAATATTCATGTGACCCGGAACTATTTCATTATATGATGAAACTATTCCAACCAGAGGTCTTTCCATTTCTTCTTTAGTAAGACCCAGTGCATTAAAAAGTGAACGCTGAGGGGCTTTGTCAACGCCCTCGCAATAAAAATTACATCCCATAATATTTACCTCTTTATCGGAGAATTTTTAAAGGTCACCTCTAAAACCCGCTCACCCGCCATCTGCGGCGCATCTTTACGTCATCTTCACTTTCAAAAAAACTTGGAATACACAAAGTATTCCTGCGTTTTTCCTCAAGTAAATCTGTCGCAAATCTGCACCACATCTGACGGATTCGGAGTATTTAGAGATGCCCTAAAAACAAACTGCTCTCCCAACCGGAAGAATCCAATCAGGAAAGCAGCAGTCTTACCGGAAGTCCGGATTAGTTATTGATGAACTTGTCTTCTTCGTTGTTCCAGCTGTAGAGCTTGCGGATCTCTTCGCCAACCTTTTCGGAAGGATGCTCGGAAGCCAGCTTTCTCATAGCACGGAAGTGAGCCTGACCGCCTGCTTCAGACATATCCAGCAGGAATTCCTTGGCAAATGAACCGTCCTGAATGTTCTTCAGAATCTGCTTCATAGCCTTCTTTGTATCTTCTGTAATGATCTTAGGACCTGTGATGTAGTCGCCGTATTCAGCAGTATTGGAAATGGAATATCTCATGCCTGCAAAGCCGCTCTGATAAATCAGGTCAACGATAAGCTTCATTTCGTGAATGCACTCAAAGTAAGCGTTTCTCGGGTCGTAACCAGCCTCAACCAGTGTTTCAAAGCCAGCCTGCATCAGTGCGCATACACCGCCGCAGAGAACAGCCTGTTCGCCGAAGAGGTCTGTTTCAGTTTCTGTTCTGAATGTTGTTTCCAGAACGCCGGCTCTTGCGCCGCCGATAGCCAGACCATAAGCCAGAGCCATATCCTTAGCCTTGCCGGTAGCGTCCTGATGAACAGCAACCAGACAGGGAACGCCCTTGCCAGCCTGATATTCACTTCTTACAGTGTGACCCGGTCCCTTAGGAGCGATCATTGTAACGTCAACATCAGCCGGAGGAACGATCTGACCGAAGTGGATAGCAAAGCCGTGAGCGAACATCAGCATATTGCCTGCTTCCAGGTTCGGAGCAATGTCCTTCTTGTACATAGCAGCCTGCTTTTCGTCGTTGATGAGGATCATGATGATATCAGCCTGCTTTGCAGCTTCAGCAGCTGTGTATACTTCAAAGCCCTGCTTAACAGCCTTGTCCCAGGACTTGCTGCCTTCATACAGACCGATGATTACACGGCCCTTGTCGCCCAGAGATTCCTTAGCGTTCAGAGCGTGAGCGTGACCCTGGCTGCCATAGCCGATAACAGCAATGGTCTTGCCGTACAGCAGGGAGAGATCGCAATCTCCCTGATAAAAAACTTTTGCAGAATTTTCCATAGTGAAAGACTCCTTTAATAATAATATAAATAATATAGGGTTATGGACGGATTGAAGTGAGAAAAAATTCTCAGTCTTTAAGACATTTTCCGCCTCTTTCAAGAGCAACAAGACCTGTGCGGCACATTTCAAGGATGCCGTAGGGCTCCAGAAGCTCAATAAAAGCATTGATTTTTGATGAAGCACCCTGTATCTCAATGACCAGTGCTTCCTGTGAAAAGTCGATGATCTTTGCACGGAATACGTCAACGGCAGACATAATGTCCTGACGCTGCTTTGGATTATGCTTCACCTTTATAAGGAGAAGCTCACGTGCAACAGTTGTGTCACGCTTCATCACCTGAACCTTTTTAACATCATACATTTTTTCAAGCTGCTTTACGATCTGCTCGCATACAGACTTGTCACCACGGTGGGTAACAGTGATTCTTGAAAAATCAGGAGATTCTGTTTCACCAACTGTAAGTGTGTCAATATTGAAACCACGGCGTGTGAACATACTGGAAACACGTGTCAGCACACCCGAACGGTTTGCAACGAGAATAGATATAATAAACTGTTCCATAATGTTCACCTCTTTAGTTATTTGCATTAGGGTCTACGATGATGTCATCAATAGAACCGCCGGGCGGCAGCATAGGAAGTACAAATGCTTCACAGTCAATAGTGCAGTCAACAAGTACAGGACCCTCTGCCTCAAATGCCTTTTTCAGTACAGCCTTCAGTTCATCAAGAGTACCGATGCAGCTATCCATGTTATTGCAGTTCTCACAGTCCTTGGGACAGGTAACCCCGGGCATTTTGCCCACACGATATCCAGGCATTCCGAATGCCTCAGCCAGCTTTACGAAATCTGTCTTTCTCTGGAGAGTTGTATTTGAATAATGCTTGTCAAAGAATAATGTCTGCCACTGGCGAACCATACCCAGTACGCCGTTATTCATTACAAATATTACAACAGGAACATTATTTGTAACAGCAGTAGCAAGCTCATTGAGGTTCATGCCGAAGCTGCCGTCACCTGTAATGAGAACTGTTTTCTTGCCTGTAGCAGTAGCCGCACCGATAGCAGCACCCAGACCGAAGCCCATTGTGCCAAGACCGCCGCTGGAAATAAATGTGCGTGGCTTGGAAAATTCGCAGCGCTGTGCCGCCCACATCTGATGCTGTCCTACGTCTGTTGCAATGATGATGTCATCGCCTGCATTCTTTGCAGCCTCTGCAATTGCGTCAATTGCTGTAAAGGGTGTTATCTCATCACCCTGACGTTCAAGCTCTTCAGTATAAGCCTTCAGCTCTGCAACTCTTGCCATCCATTCCGGACGAGTCTGCTTTTCGCATTTTTCGCAGAGAGCAGCGATGATCTTCTTCATGGAACCTGTAAGACCCAGGTCAGCCTTTATATTCTTATTAAGCTCAGAAGCGTCTATATCAATATGTATGATCTTTGCATTTCTTGCATATTTTGAAACA
>JBJERG010000155.1:0-5385 GCA_051882155.1 Ruminococcus sp. | reverse complement strand
CTTTATATGATGAAATTCTGGAAGAAAGCATTTTCAGAATCAATAAGGGCAAGCCCTGTGATGCAATAAAAAACGCACTCCTCACCCTCAGAAACTTTGAAAACGGAACTCTCATTCAGAAAAATGCTGTGTTTACCGACTATCTGCAAAACGGTATTTCTGCAAGATATACCGAAAACGGCGAGGAGCGTTCTACCATCATATACCTTGTTGACTGGGAGAATATCGACAACAACTCTTTTATTTGTGCTAATCAATGGACATTTATTGAAAACAGCAGCCGCAGACCTGATATTCTGCTTTTTATAAATGGTCTGCCCCTTGTTCTTATTGAGCTGAAATCACCCTCCAGAGAAGATACAGACGCAAGTGAAGGATACACTCAGATCCGCAACTATATGCACGAAATCCCGTCAATGTTTTATTATAATCAGATATGTGTTATGTCCGACCAGCTCACAAGCAAAGCAGGAACAATTACAAGTGACGAAACACGCTTTATGAAATGGAAAACAGTTGACGGAAGCTATGAGAATACAGAATTTGCACAGTTTGACACATTCTTTGAGGGCATTTTCCAGAAGAAAAGACTGCTTGATATTCTGAAAAACTTTATCCTTTTCAGTAATGACGGTACAAAGCAGATAAAAATACTTGCAGGCTATCATCAGTATTTTGCAGTAAACAAAGCAATCGCATCTACACAAAAAGCAACTGAAACAGACGGAAAAGGCGGCGTTTTCTGGCATACCCAGGGAAGTGGAAAATCGTTGTCAATGGTGTTCTATGCTCATCTGCTTCAGTCAGCGTTAAACAGTCCGACTATTGTTGTGCTGACAGACAGAAACGACCTTGACGACCAGCTGTATTTACAGTTTGCCAAGTGCAGTGATTTTCTCAGACAGAAACCCGTTCATGCTGAATCAAGAGATCATCTGAAATTTCTCCTTGAGGGCAGAATTGCAAATGGTATTATATTTACAACCATGCAGAAGTTTGAGGAATCCTTTGAATGCCTGTCAGAACGCAGAAACATTGTCGTAATGGCTGATGAGGCGCACAGAGGACAATATGGTCTTACTGAAAAAGTAGATGAAAAATCCGGTAAAATCAAAGTAGGCGCTGCAAGAGTTATCAGAAACAGCCTGCCAAATGCTACATATATTGGCTTTACAGGTACGCCCATTTCCATGAAGGACAAGTCCACCCGTGAAGTCTTCGGTGATTATATTGATATTTACGATATGACACAGGCTGTTGAGGACGGTGCTACACGTCCTGTATACTATGAATCAAGAGTAATCAAGCTGAAACTCAACGAAGAAACAATGAAGCTGATTGACCGGGAATATGACCTTATGGCAGAAAATGCAGATGCAGGCGTTATCGAACAGTCAAAGCATCAGCTTGGCAAAATGGAGGCTATTCTCGGAAACGAACAGACTATCAATTCTCTTGTTACAGATATACTCGATCATTACGAAAACTACAGAGCAAATCTCCTGACAGGAAAGGCTATGATTGTAGCTTATTCACGTACAATTGCTTTGAAAATATACCACAAGATTCTTGAAATACACCCCGACTGGACAGAAAAAGTTGCAGTTGTAATGACATCATCAAATAAAGATCCGGAGGAATGGCGGGAGATAATTGGCAATAAGGCACATAAGGAAGAGCTTGCAAAGAAATTCAAGGATAACAGCAGTCCGTTAAAAATCGCAATAGTAGTTGATATGTGGCTTACCGGATTTGATGTTCCGTCACTTGCAACAATGTATGTTTACAAGCCAATGTCAGGACATAATCTTATGCAGGCTATAGCAAGAGTAAACCGTGTGTATGCTGACAAGGAGGGCGGACTTGTTGTTGACTATGTAGGCATAGCAAGCGCCTTGAAAAAGGCTATGAATGACTATACCGCAAGAGATAAGGACAGATATGGTGACACAGACATTTCAAAGGCAGCATATCCGAAATTCCTTGAAAAGCTGTCTGTATGCCGTGACTTTTTCTTTGGGTATGATTATTCAAAATTCATGTCCGGCACAGACCTTGAACGTGCAAAAACAATTACCGGTGCAGTAAACTTTATTATTTCTCCTCAAAAGGAAGAAGATAAAAAAGAATACTTAAAAGAATCATTGTTACTTCATCAGGCGCTGTCTCTTTGTTCTTCCATGGCAGAAGAATCACTCAGACTTGAAGCCGCTTTCTTTGAAGCAGTAAGAGTACTTGTACTTCGTTTTGAAAATAAAGGTACAGGCAGGAAAATATCTTTGACTGAAATGAATGCAAGATTAAACGAACTTCTTAAACAGAGTATCAAGAGTGACGGTGTTATAAATCTTTTCTCAGATATAGGCGAAGAATTTTCACTGTTTGACCCGAAGTTTTTGCAGGAAGTTGCTAAGATGAAGGAAAAGAATCTTGCTGTTGAACTTCTGAAAAAACTCATTGCAGAACAGATTGTGGTATATAAGCGTACCAATGCAGTAAAATCAGAGAAATTTTCCGAAATCATGCAGCGTACAATGAATCAGTACCTTAACGGTATGCTGACAAATGAAGAAGTCATTGAGGAAATGATGAAGCTTGCAAAGCAGATAAAAAATGCAGGAGAAGAAGGAAAAGCACTTGGTCTTACTGCTGATGAGCTTGCCTTCTATGACGCACTGACCAAACCGCAGGCTATAAAGGACTTCTATGAAAATGATGAGCTTATAGCCATTACAAAGGAACTGACCGAAACTTTACGCAGAAACAAGACGATTGACTGGCAGAAGAAAGATTCTGCAAGAGCAAGAATGCGTATGATGATAAAGAAACTTCTGAAAACTCATAAATATCCGCCGGATGACCAGCCGGAAGCCATTGATGCTGTGATGACCCAGTGTGAGCTGTGGGCAGATAATAACATAGATTAAATTATTCAGGAGTGATTCACACATGGAGGAAATTCTATCATTTGACAATGCCGATATTAGTGATTCAGAACATAAAAACAGTATAGAAATCAGAAAAATAGGCATAACAAAACTTAATGTAGACGCAGTGGTAAATGCTGCAAATGAAGGCTTATGGGAAGGCGGCGGCGTTTGCGGAGCCATTTTCAGAGAAGCAGGTTCTTGTGAACTGAAAAAAGCCTGCAGTGAAATAGGACACTGCAAAACAGGCAGTGCTGTAATAACTCCGGGATTTAAACTCCCTGCAAAATATATCATTCATGCTGTGGGACCTGTATGGCATGGCGGTGATAAAAACGAGCCCAAACTACTGTACAGTGCGTATAAGCAATCTCTCATTGCGGCAAAAGAAAACAACTGCCATTCCATTGCCTTTCCCTTAATATCAGCAGGTATTTTTGGATATCCAAAAGATAAGGCATGGAGAAAAGCACTGCAGGCTTGTCACGATTTCCTACAAAGTATTCCTGACTATGATATGCAGATCATCTTCGCAGTTCTTGATGATAATATAAAGAAAATTGGAGAAGAAACGCTTGCAAGTTTATCATAACGAATAGAGGAGGATATATGAAAATTGAAATGGGCGAGTCACTCTTTTATTCATGGCTTCGTCATGTCAAAGAGTGCCGGATAGTACAAACGAATTGGAAGATTTCATCACAATGGCAGTTATCAGATTCAGAAGAACTTGAAAGTCTTATGAAGTTTGTTGATAACTACTATTCTCAAAAATATAATTTTTCCATATTCAAAAACAATACTTCTCTTTATCAATTATTGCAGCAAGGTGAATGTGATGTACTTGGTATGTCTATTCAGCCGGACAGCATAAAGTATTATGCTGTAGATGTGGCATTTCATGAAGGAGGTTTAAATTACGGCAGCCGTGAAGTAACTGTAATGAAAGTTCTTGAGAAATGTGCAAGAACTGCATTTTGCCTGCATGGATATCTCCTCACCAAAGAGGCTGAAATAATCTTTGCATCACCAAAAATCAATCCGGCAGTGCTTGCTGATCTTATTCCCTGCATAGACGAAATGAATACGCTTTTTAGCGAGAATGGATATAGTTATACTTTTCGTATAATAGCTAACGAGGATTACAACGAATCAGTGTTAAAACCAATCTTACTTGTAAGCGATGGTATTGCAGATACGTCTGAATTGTTTATGCGTAGTTATCAGATGTTTAAATTGTTTTCCAATGAAAAATTTTCAGCAAAAAGAACCGGAACATCATCAGTTGTAAAAGCAATATCATTAGATTATGATTATGCAGAGGAAGATACATACAAGGAATTGAAGATAGGACAGCTTGCAAGAAATGTTCTTGCAGTAATGCTGTGTGACGGATGTGCATCAGATGAAGAAATCGAAGCCATGCAGACAGCAGATTACAGCAAAAAATATTTTGATCTGCAATACCCACTTTTAAAGATTGCAGAAGATACTGAGAGGCCTCCGCATTATTATGCCAATCCAATAAAGATAAACGGAAAATATTATCACTTATGTTGTGAATGGTTTGAAAAGCAAGGTGCAAATAATGACAGACCGTATCTGTTAAAATGGATTAAAGAACACAAATGATAAAGCAATAACAGAGGATTAAAGGTGATTCAATGACAATTACAACAGAAAGACTTATACTTCGTCCATGGCAGGAAACAGAATCTGAAATAGGTTACTGGTTAGGCGTACCATTCTGGGGGAATGGATATATGCCCGAAGCTGTGAGAGCATTGCAAAAGCACGCTTTTAATGATTTAGGAATTACAGCCCTCTGGTGTGGTTACTATGACGGCAATGAAAAATCAAGACGCTGTATGGAAAAATGCGGCTTTGTATATCATCATACTGAAAATGACAGACCTTGTGAACTTATGGGTGATGTCAGAACAGAGCATTTTACATATCTGACAAAGGAAATGTGGACTGAGAAACAATAATACATATAATAAGGAGCAAACCATGGACAATTTCAATTTTTACAGTCCCACCAAATTTGTATTCGGCAAGGAACGTGAAACAGAGTGCGGAAAATATGTAAAGGGCATCTCTAAATACTCCGAATCCGTCAGATGCGGTGCAGATTTGCAACAGATTCACTTGAGGAAAAACGCCGTAATACCCACAAGGGGCACAAGTACTTTGTGTATTTCAAGTTTTTTTGAAAGTGAAGATGGCGTAAAGATGTGCCGCAGATGGCGGATGAGTGGGTTTTTAGAGATGCCCTATAGGCAATCCCTACTCAAGAGCACAATATCCTGAATGTTTCCCCTTGCCGATCTCTACAAGATGCTTGTGAAAATGTAATACATAGATAATTCCCTGTACCAATCACATATACAATATAAAAGGAAAGCTTGCAAGCGGAAGAGAAGCTAAAAACCGTAAAGACTGGAGAGGTGCAGAA
>JBJERG010000154.1:0-5391 GCA_051882155.1 Ruminococcus sp. | reverse complement strand
TGCCCCAGGATTATGCTTATGTTATAGAGGAGCTTATTACAGAAAAACCGGAAGTTCTGGATAAAAAAGCATATTATGATTCTATTGTGGATACAATTATTGACATAGGCTGCGCTGAGAATTTTATAGTCACACTTTCAAGACTCATACAGCATCTTGTAATAGATCATCTGCATATCATCGGCGATATTTACGACAGAGGTTCAGGCTCACATTTTATTATGGACAGACTATGCAGCTATCATTCTCTTGACATCCAGTGGGGCAATCATGATGTTGTCTGGATGGGTGCAGCATCCGGTCAGACAGCCTGCATTGCTGCTGTTGTCAGAAACAGCCTGCTCTGCGGAAATTATGATACTCTTGAGGACGGATACGGCATAAGCCTTATGCCCCTTGCAAGATTTGCACTTGAGGTTTATGCGGAGGATCCCTGCAGTCAGTTTAAAATCAGAGGAAAGGCAAAGGAACGAAGTGCAGAAGTAGGTCTTGCCATGAGAATGCACAAGGCGATTACTGTCATACAGTTCAAGCTGGACGGTCAGCTGGAGGAAGAATATCCGGAATTTGGCATGGAGGACAGAAGACTTCTTCATAAAATGAATCTGGAAAAGGGAACTGTGGAGATAGACGGCAGGGAATATGAGCTGCTGGACAAGAATTTCCCGACAATAGACCCGGGCGATCCATATAAGCTTACAGACGGTGAAAAGGCTGTCATCAAAAAACTTCAGTCTGCTTTTGTACACTGCGAAAAGCTTCAGAGGCATATTCAGCTTCTGCTTAAAAAGGGCGGACTTTATAAGATATACAACGGCAATCTTCTGTACCACGGCTGTGTTCCGATGAATGAGGACGGCAGCTTCCGTGAGGTTTCTGTAGGCGGTAAAAAATACAAGGGACGTATGCTTTATGATGTTCTCGAAAGCTATGTCCGGAAGGCGTTTGTGTCCCTTTCCGATAAAGAAAAAAAGTTCGGCAGGGATATTATGTGGTTCTTGTGGAATGGACCTGATTCTCCGCTTTTCGGCAGAAGCAAGATGGCTAATTTTGAAAGATATTTCGTGAAGGATGAAGAAACCCACCGTGAGGTGAAAAATCCGTATTACTCCTTTATGGACGATACGGAAGCGGCAGAGCGTATATTAAAGGAATTCGGACTTGAAAGCGATAATTCACATATTATCAACGGCCATGTTCCTGTTCACCAGAAAGAGGGAGAAAGTCCTGTTAAATGCGGTGGAAAGCTTCTGGTAATAGACGGCGGCTTTTCAAAGCAGTACAGAAGTGTAACCGGAATTGCCGGCTATACACTTATTTATAATTCCTATGGACTTATGCTGACTGCCCATGAGCCTTTTGAATCAAAGGAAAAGGCTGTCAGCGACTGCTCGGATATAGTTTCAAGACGTGTTGCCGTTGAACATACAGCAAGACGTATTTCAATCGGAGATACTGACGAGGGCGCACGTATCAAGATGCGTATTGCGGATCTGAAAAGCCTTATAGACGCTTACAGAAAAGGTATTATCCAGGAACGTGACGATTAACATGGAGGTATGATTTATAATGAAGGATTACGGAAATACAGGTGCGCTTTGCGGAGCACTGGGGTGTATGCTCTTGCTCCTTGTAAGTATGCACTTTGCGAAAGATGATGACAGTCCAAAAGCAGAAAATGCGTCAGCAGAAGTGGTGTTTGATGATAATAATATTTCCGGCAGCACTGATGCACCGGAGCAGGAAGATAATACTGAGGTCACAACCATTTCAGATGAAAATGCTTCTGCCGGTACAGATTTATCAGGAGATACTTCCTATGAAAATGAAACAACAGTAACTACAGAAGCTTCAGTACCCTTTGTGGGACCTCTCAGCGAAGCTGATCTTCAGAAGGCTCTGGAGGTTCATTATGATCCTGAAATAATGAAAAAGGTTTATCCGCAGCAGCTTTCCATAGTGGGCGATTCTATTGCAAGCGGTTTCGGAGTATACGGGATACTTGACAATCCCTATGATTTTGCAACAGGCAACATGGGATCACGCAGCATTAACGACTATACCTTTGATTATGAAGGAACAAACGGCGTTTATAATGAGGTTCTGAAGCTGTCACAGCCCGGTTACATCTATATTTCCATGGGAATGAATGATGTAAATATGATCACATCGGATCAGTATGCTGAAAATTACAGAGAGATAATAACATCTGTAAGAGAAGTCTGTCCTGATTCCTGTATTGTTGCGGCGGGCATTACACCTATTTCCGCAAGTTCAACATTTACAGCAAGCAGTACCATTGAATCTTTCAATGAAAAGCTTAAAGAAGTAGTAAGCGAATTTAATTCTCCCTATATCCGTTACTTTGATGCAGGCAGCTATTTAAAGGATGAAGCTGCAGGAGGACTCAGATCCGAGTACAACGGCGGTGACGGAATACACCTTTCCAGCAAGGCTTATTATATTCTGCTTGAAAATCTGTATTTGCTTCTTGACGAAATGCCTGTTCCGCCTTCAGTTCAGAATATTATTGAAGAGCAGGGAGTTACTGCGGATACAGGCGATGAGGGTGCTGATGATGAATCACCGTCTGAAACAAGCGGCGAAAATGTACAGTAACAAAAAAGCTGCTGCAATATTTCATGCAGCAGCTTCTTTTTACAGATTTTTCAATCGAATGAATCAAAATCGATCTCGTTTATAATATCCCTCAAAGCCATTACCTCTTCTGCAGAAAGAGTAATACCCTTTCTCATTCTGGTGTGATCAGCGTTCCAGTCACGCAGATCATACTTTGGCTCACGGTCATTCCAGCTTACAAGATTAAGCTCCTTTGACCAGCCGCCTGCCATTTCTGCCAGAACGCCGATATGTTCTGTGATTTCATACTTGAGTTCAGCCATTTTCTTTTCTCTCCTTATACATTTTATCACTGTCTGATGCAGTTTCTTATATTATACATTAACAAGTCAAAAATAGCAACAGGTTTTTTCTTTTTTTCAAAAACTTAAAAATATTTTTCCCATTGCTGTAAAATTAGTAGAAACATTTAAGATTGGTTTAAGTTAACTCAGCTATAATAACGATAAAAGCTGTGGAATGTTAAGTTCAGGTAAAAATGATGTTAAACGGAGGTGAGTTTATGGCTATAGAAACCTTTGAGCGAAAAGAAATAAAGTTCATGCTGTCGGGTGAACAGTATGCTGTACTGTCGGAGCTTCTTCCAAAATATATGGAACCGGATCCATATTGCAGAGATGGAAAAACATACGGCATTTACAATGTGTATTATGATACACCCTGTGACGATCTCATACGCCAGTCAATAGAAAAGCCCTATTATAAGGAAAAGCTCAGGCTCAGAAGTTATATGTCGCCTGCGGCACCGGAGGACAGGGTTTTTCTTGAAATAAAGAAGAAAATCGGCGGTGTTGTCAATAAGCGGCGTGTGGTTTTAACTCTTGAAGAGGCGGAACAGTATATAAGCTGCGGAGAATATCCTGAGGATAACGGAAAGTATTTAAGAAAACAGGTTTTAAGCGAACTGGATATCCTTTTTCAGCGTTATTATCTGGCACCTAAGCAGTACATAAGCTATGAACGTGCGGCGTACTTCGGAAAAGAGGATAAGAACTTCCGGCTCACATTCGACAGAAATATCACTGCAAGGAGAAATGATGTTACACTTTCAAAGGAAAGCTTCGGCGAGAAGCTGATTTCTCCTGATTCATATCTTATGGAAGTGAAGATAAGTGATTCAATGCCGGTATGGCTTGCAGAACAGCTTGCGGCTCTGAAAATTTATAAAATAAGCTTTTCAAAATACGGAACAGCTTACAAAAATGAAGTATTCCGAAATATTAATAAAAGGAGAGTCATGTCTTATGTTTGATAACCTTAAAACTATGGCGGCAACTGCTGCAAATAATCTTTTTTCAACAGCTGATGCGGCAGGAACAGCTTCTGAGGTTGGAATCCTTGATATGCTTTCGGCAATGGGACTTGGTGTGCTGATGGGCATTCTGATCAGTGTCCTTTATATGTTTACCCATAGAAAAAGCAGCTCTTCTTCCAGCTACGTGCTGACAATACTTATTCTTCCTGTTATTGTTTCCGTTGTGCTTGTAATGATAAATTCTATGGCAAGTGCATTGAGCCTTGCAGGCGTGTTTACCCTTTGCCGTTATCGTACAGTTCCCGGTGACCCGAAGGATATTACATATGTATTTTTTGCAATGGCTGTAGGCGTTATCTGCGGCATAAACAGAAATGAATATATATGGTTTGTTTTTGTGTTCTATGCAGTTGTTGCAGCAGTGCTTCTTATTGTGGATATGTCAAACTTCGGCAAGTGCAAAACAAGCTCTATGACCCTTAAGATCACTATCCCGGAGGATATGAATTATGTTGGTCTTTTTGACGGCATTCTCAATCACTATACAACAAGCTGGAAGCTCAGAAGAATCAAGACAACAAACTTCGGTTCCCTGTTTGAACTTGTGTACAGCCTTGAGATGAAAAATGACGCAGATCAGAAGCAGTTTATTGATGAACTGAGAAGACTGAACGGCAATCTTACAGTAGTGCTTACTCTTTTCCGTTACGATGATAAGGTTTATGAGCAGAACTGATTGCGTCCAACGAGGTGAAACAGTATGGGTTACAAAAAAATAATTGCCTGTATGGTATTTCTTGCAATGGCGGCAGGTCTTTGCGGCTGTCAGGGCAAGAGTGAAGACGCAGAATACAGCGAAAAGATTACGGCAAAAGAAATTGAAATAGCTGAGGGTACAGACATTCCGGAGGCAGATGATTCCGAGGATGAAACGAGTGAATACACGGAAACCACTTCTGTAACCACTTCTGTACCGGGCAGCAGCCTGTCTTCGGAAACGACTGTTACAACATCAAAAACAACAGCAGCTTCCACTACGAGTAAAAAGGCTGTTACAACAGTTAAGAAAACGGTTTATGTAAATGGCGGCGGTAATTCAAATAAGGGCGGAAATGCCGTTACTGATGCACCAAAGACCACCACTAAAAAAACAACCACAGCTGCAACAACAGTTACAGAACCTGTAGCTCCGGAAGATGTGGACAAGTATATTGATTTTGCTTCAGCTTCAAGCGGCGACGGATATACCTTTGACGGCAGCACTCTGAATATTTTCTCAGCGGGAACCTATCATCTTTCCGGCGGTCTTACAGGTATGGTATATATAAATGTAAGCAATGAGGAAAAGGTCAAGCTCAGACTTAACGGTGTTGGAATAGAAAATACAGGCGCTCCCTGCATTCAGGTTGAAAATGCGGATAAGGTCACTGTAAATGCTGTAAGCGGTTCATCTAATTATCTGAAATGCTACAGCACTAATGCAGAGGGTGACAGAT
>JBJERG010000153.1:0-5459 GCA_051882155.1 Ruminococcus sp. | reverse complement strand
AAGCTCAATAGCAATAACCAGTACAATAATTGAAACCACGACTAAGCTTGCTGAACTGAAATCAAGTCTTTTGTAATAAAGGTCGAAAAGATATCCTATTCCCGTTGCAGTTAAAATTCCTATCAGCGTTGAATTGCGGATATTCGTTTCAATCATGTAAAGTATCCATGTTACTATGCCCGGCATTGCAGATGGGATTATTGCCTGAAATACAGTCTGAATAAAATTTGCTCCCGAGGCGTTCAGCGCCTCTATTCCGGCTGCACTTACCTCGTCTATGGTTTCAATAAATGCACGAGTCAGCAGTCCGAAGGTTGTGAAAAACAGAGCGAAAAAACCGGTAAGGATATTCTGTCCGAAAGAAAACATCAGAAGCATTGCCCATACAACATCAGGTACGTTTCGGAAAAACGCCGCAGTGATTCTCACAATGCGGTTTACAATTCCGTTAAATCCCGTTGCCTTTGAACCGAAGAGACTGAAAAAGAAAGCAAAAATTGCCGCAATTACCGTTACTGCAACTGAAAGAAGAGCCGTTTCAATAAGCTTGTCGAGTATCTTGGGAAAACGCTCCATGGCTTTTTCATCAGGCATCAGATTATTTCCAATCCACGCCATTGCTTTCGGAAATGAGGCAAGTCCTTCACTTAAATGAAATTCAGTTGCATATGCAGAAATAATATAAACTGTTATCACTGCTGCAAAAATAACTAAATATAATATTTTTCGCTTGAAAAAAACTTTTTTTACACTTTCATTCATGATCTTTCACCCTGTATATCAGTTATCAGATCGCTGCCGTCTGAACCGTAAATTGCGTGTATCTTATCATCTGTCAGTTCATCCGGTCTGCCGTCAAATACAATTTTTCCGGCTGAAACTCCGATAATTCTTTCTGAATATTTCAGCGCAACATCCACCTGATGCAGATTGACAATACAGGTTATCTTTTTTTCACGGTTTATCTTCTGAAGATGATCCATTATTACCTTAGAGGCCCTCGGGTCAAGGGAGGCAATGGGTTCATCACAGAGGATCAGCTTAGGATCCTGCATAATTGAACGTGCAATTCCCACACGCTGCTTCTGTCCTCCGGATAACTCGTCGCAGCGCTTATACGCCTGGTCGGAAAGACCGAGTTCATCCAAAATTTCAAAAGCACGTTCCTTTTCCGGTTCGCTGTATGCTCCTAAAACACCACAGACTGTGGATTTTTGTCCCAGTCTGCCGTGAAGTACATTTTCAATTACGCTTAGCCTATCCACCAGATTGTAATGCTGAAAAATCATACCGGTTTTTGTTCTGATCTGCCTAAGCTCACGCTTTTTCAGTTTCATAACATTCTGCCCGTCATAGACAATACTTCCTGAGGTTGCGTCTATCAGACGATTGATACACCTCAGAACAGTTGACTTTCCGGCACCTGATGGACCGATTATTGATACAAATTCACCCTCTTCAATGGAAAAGGAAACATTATCAAGTGCTCTGGCAGTATTGCTGTAAACCTTACTTACATTCTGAAATTCAAGAATCGGCATATATAATCTCCTCAGGATTCCATGTTGCGTATCGGATCGTACCATGAATCTTCTACTTTGACAAAGCACATTTTATCCGATTTTTTTTCATACACGCCCATGCCCCCTTCAGGATAAAAAATCAGTTCATCATTGGTGACTTCATCGGATGTGAACAGATCCTGAATTGCCTTTACATCCTCAGGACTGAGTGTATCGCCGTTATAGGCAAACGGACCATTAAGAACCGGGATAGACTGAATGACTGTAAACTTTGAACCTGTCACAGTATCAAAGGGTGCGCTCGCATCATCATTGATTGTATAAACAGAGCCGTTTGCTGCCGCTTCACCTTCTGTGCAGGTCGCATAAGGTGCAAGCTCAATATCACAGAATGCAGCAACGTCACACTTGTCTGAAAGCAGGTTGAATGCGGAACCCTGATGTGAACCGCCGAAAAGCACCTCGGAGAAGAAAGCACTGCTGCCGCCTTCCAACAGGTCATCTACGCTTAAGCTGTCACTGGCAAAATGAGAGATTATCTGATTGGTTGGAACCTTAAATCCTGAAGTGGAGCTATTCGACACAAAAGACATCTTCTTACCTTTGATATTGTCAATACTGTAAGAATCGCCGTTCTTATACTGGTCTGCGTTTTCTTCTTTTACTGCAAAGAAGCTGTAATAGAGGGCATCATCAAGCGTACCCGATTCGCCGGACTGGACAAACAGTGTATTTACTGCATCATTCGCGTTTTTTGCCTGGATGTATCCCTCTGCACCCATACAGCAGCCAATCTGTGCCGTACCGTTTGAAAGAGATTCAATGGCAATTGCATAGTCTGTTGTAAGCTTCTGCTCAACCTTTTTTCCTGTTGCCTGTTCAACCAGTCTGCCGACTTCATTTCTTGCTGCGTCATAATCCTCAGCAGATTCATTCGGATACCATACAAGTGTTATTGTATCTGAATAATTATCCGATTTTGTTGAATCAGCAGAAGACTCTGAATTTGTCTTGCTTTCTGCAGAAGATGAAGAAGAATCCTCTGAAGTGCCGCAGCCTGTAAAACCAGCACCGAGCATAGCAATTGCCATAATACCTGCGAACATTTTTTTAGCTTTCATTTTAAAACTCCTTTTCTCTTTTAATGAACAATCTGAAGAAATCTGTAAACTATAGGATTCAAGTTTACCGTTACATTTTATCATAACGATTGTAAATTCCGCTATCTTTTTCAGGTAAAGACTATGTTATAATCTGAACTGTTTTGTAAAAGATATCGAGCAAAAAGTGACTTTACAGGAACTTTTCGTATTTATGATAGAACAATTTACACAAGTTAAGTATAATATTATAAAATGAAATACCTTATAAAGATGTGGTGCTGCATCATTCATTTTCAAAATCAGATTTTATAATCAAATCTGATAAAATAAAAAGGAGCGAATTACAATGAAAAAATGGAAAAGGTTTACGGCGCTTTCGACAGCAGCTGTGCTTTGTACAGCAGGTTTTCCGTATATGCAGACAGCTGTTCCGGAAGCAGTATTGTCAGCTTCCGCAGCAGAAGCAGGCGATACCGGTACATACGATGATCTGGAATATGAAGTGCTTGAGGACGGCACGTTGGCAATCACAGGCTGTAACAAAGATGTTACCGAAGCGAAAATTCCATCAAAGATCAATGGAATGACAGTAACAAGCATTGATGACGCTGCATTTTATGGCTGTACCAGCCTGATCGGTATCACGATTCCGGACAGTGTAATAAGTATTGGAAAGTATGTATTTCAAGGTTGCACCAATTTAACGGATATCAACATTCCCAACAGAGTAACGAGTATTGAATTTGGTACGTTTTCTGGCTGTACAAGTCTGACGGACATTATAATTCCGGATAGTGTGACAGAAATCAGCGGAGATGCATTTTTGGACTGCACCAGTTTAACTGATCTCACCATTCCGGACAGTGTGACAAGTATCAGTTGGGGTGCATTTCAAGGCTGCACCGGCTTGAAAAACGTGAAGATTTCGGATAATATTACATCTATTGGTCGGGCTGCATTCGCAAGCTGTACCGGCTTGACCAAAATTACGATCCCGGATAATGTAACGTATATTGACGTAGGTGCGTTTTTGTGCTGTACCAGCTTGTCCGAAATCACGATTCCGACCAGTGTCACCGAGATCGAAGCTCAGGCGTTTTCGCTTTGCACAAATCTGACTGATGTCTATTACGCCGGAACAGAAGAGCAGTGGAATGCGATTTCCATTGACAACAGCACCGATGACCTTTCGAGAAATAACGATGACCTCTTGAATGCAGTGATTCACTTTAATTTAAACGGCACAGCTTCAACAGGTACGACAACAACAACAACCAAACCGACTATCACTACAACAACAGAATCTAAAAATTCAACAGTAACCAAAGCTACGCCGCATACAGCATCTCACACAGGAGAAACAACAACAGTATCTGCCGCTTCCTCAGCTGAAACAGGCGACAATGGTACATACGGTGATCTTTTGTATGAAGCGTATGGCGGTACGGTGGAAATTACCTACTGCAACAAAGATGCTGCCGAAGTGGAGATTCCGTCCGAAATCAATGGAATGGCAGTAACGAAAATCAGATCTCAGGCATTTGGTGACTGTACCAATTTAACTAAAGTAACGATTCCGGATAGTATAACAAGTATTGAAGGACTTACATTTTATGGGTGTACCAGTCTGACAGACATTGTAATCCCGAACAGTGCAACAAGAATTGGCGACTCTGCATTTCAAGAGTGTACAAGCCTTATCAGTATCACTATTCCGGACAGCGTGACTGATATTAGTGATCACGCATTTCAGGAATGTACGAGCTTAACTGATATCACCATTCCGGACAGTGTGAACAGTATTGGAAGCCGTGCGTTTATGGACTGTACAAGCCTGACCAGTATATCCATTCCGGAAAGTGTGACAAGTATTAAAGATATGACGTTTTATAATTGCACAAGCTTAACCGATATCGCCATTCCGGACAGTGTGACTGATATTGGTGGAGATGTATTTGTTAATACGCCATGGCTTGAAAATAAGCGTAAAGATGATGCCTTGGTAATAGTTAATGATATTTTAATTGACGGTCAAACCTGCAGCGGAAATGTTATTATTCCAGAAAATGTAAAAAGCATTGGAGGAGGAGCATTTGGTTTCTGTTCCGATTTAACTGGTATTACGATCCCGCATAGTGTTAAAAGCATTGGCGAATTTGCGTTTGCTTCCTGCAGCAGCCTTAGAACAATAACAATTCCGGATAGTGTAACAAGTATCGAAGAAGGCGCTTTTAGCATGTGCAAGAATCTCAAAACAATAACAATTCCGGATAGCGTGACGAGTATTGAAAAAGATGTGTTTTCAAACTGCACTGGTATGACAAGTATCACAATTCCTGATAGTGTGACAAGCATTGGCGAATTTGCATTTGCAAACTGTCCGGGTTTAACTGATGTTTATTACATAGGCACAGAAGAACAATGGAATGCTGTTGACATTAACACTGCGGATTTTCTTTTTTCGAGAAATAACGATGCTCTCTTGAATGCAGTGATTCACTACAATTCAGGCAGCGGAACGACAACAACACCAGTTGCAACAACAACCACTGAATCCGCTGTTACCACAACAACAGTAACCAAAATGACAACAACAATTAAAACTTATCCTACAAGTGAAACAACAACTGGACTTACCACTGCTGCATCAGATACAACAATAGTGCAAACTACTACTATTGCGGAAAATGCAGGCTATATAGGTTGGGCTGGTGACGTTAAATACGAAATACTGTTAGACGGCACTGTGGAAATTAAGGGCTATTCTTATTCATATGAGCCATATGAGGCAATTATTCCGTCGGAAATTAATGGAATGAAAGTGACGAGCATT
>JBJERG010000152.1:0-5472 GCA_051882155.1 Ruminococcus sp. | reverse complement strand
ATTTTGTCTTAAGAGCAGATTAACTGTATTTATGAAAGCCCGTCCAATAAAGAAATTCTGATTTTCAGAAATATAAAAATACAATCTCTCATACCCGATCATAATTCAATGTGATCTTATATGAGAGATTTTTTATTTCCCATATATCATACTCACACTTTTTAAGCACGATTTATTATGCGGATTCAGAAAATCAGCATTTATTGTGACCTTCTGAAATAAGCTTCATCGGCTAAATCCAACAGACTTGAACTGTCAGAATATTTTTCTGACTTTTGCCGTAAAAAGGGTCATTGAAAGAACACTGACTGCATATATATGTACCATCTATAATACATAGGAGTGAGGTACATGAAAGAGCAGTCATGCGACAGGGCTGTAATTCTCGGAGAATATATCCTGGAAAACAACGCAACTGTAAGAGCTGCAGCTGCATGGTTCGGTATATCAAAAAGCACTGTACACAAAGACGTAAGCCAGAAGCTTTCAGAGCTAAGCCCTTCTCTTTATCATGACGTTAGAGAAATACTCGCCAGAAACAAACAGGAACGGCATATAAGAGGCGGCATGGCTACAAAAAAGAAATATGAACAGCTGGCGGCAATGCACCAAAAAATTAACGAAATAAAATAAAGGCATCTCTAAATATTCCGAATTCGTCAGATGAGGCACAGATTTGCGGCAGATTCACTTGAGAAAAAAGCAGATATACTTTGTGTATTTCAAGTTTTTTTGAAAGTGAAGATGGCGTGAAGATGTGCTTCAGATGGCGGATGAGCGGGTTTTTAGAGATGACCATAATAAAAACCGGCACGGAGAGAAATTTCCGTGCCGGTTTCGCCGTCATACGCAGAAATGCTGCGGCATCTATCTCAAAGCAGCATTCCACGCGCACCTGTGCCGAAAAGCTATTCAAGGACGCAGGTTATGCAGCGCCACCTTTCGCAGTGACTGCGATTCCTGCTGCTACTCCTATTGTATGCGGAAAACCTGAGATTGCAACAAGGTAAATTATGTGTGGCGCAAGTATTCATTAAACTGTTTTAAAGTCAGCGTTATTCGCTGAAATATTTTGCTCTTCTGAAATCTATTATACCGGAATAAGGGTCGTAACTTATATCACGGTTCTTACTGCTGTGGATCAGATATCTGTTTTTGTAAAAAACAGGCACAAATTTATAGTCAGCAATTATCATTTCCTCTGCCTGACGGCAAATTACAGAAAGTTCTTCCAGATCACGGGCATTATTCATGTTGTCAAGAAGGCTGTCAAGGGATTCATTTGAGTAGCCGAAATCATTGCAGTTTGTACGGAAGTTTTCAAGAACAGCTGACGCACTGTTTCTGTTTCCCGTTACGCTGCACAGAGCTATTACATAATCATTCTCTGAAAGGCGTTTTTTGTATTCTGATTCGGATACAACGTCAATGCCTGCATAAAAGCCGAAAAGCGACTGCCATACCTGTATTATCTCATAGAGATCTTCTTCGGATACAGTTTCTTCACAAACCATAACATCTGCTGAGGGCAGAGATGTAAGTCCAAGATCGTGCATTCCTTTCTGAAAAAGAGCCTTTATATCCTCATCTGATATATCAGAAATAACAGGTGTATTAATGTAATCACTGTATTCAGCTGTTCCAAGACGTGTTGCCGGAGGAACTATTCCATAAGCACCCTCAGTATCGCCTGATGATTCTGAAGGAAAACTGCTGCGTGGAACAGCCGCTGAAAACGCCTTCCTTATCTCCTCGCTTTTAAACGCCTCCCATTCTGTATTCATAACAAATCCAAGTGATATACATTTCCATGATGTAACTGTATATCCATTATCGGCAGTATACTGAGGATAATATCCGGATGTGGCAAGAATATCCGACTTTCCTGCTTCAAACTCATCATACGCCTTCACCTGACTGTTTCTTATAAGAAATGTTACATCAGAGGGATATACTCTCTGAACTGTATCATTTGCAGAATTTTTCTTTAAATATATCAGATTATCATTTCCATAGGGATCATAAAACCAGCGTCTGAGGTAAAAACCGTTGTTTGATATTACTGAATCCTCATCAAGTCCATATCTTCCGCCTGTCTGTTCAAAAAACTTGCGGCTGCAGGGCATTGCGGCAGGCATCGAAAGAAGCGTCAGAAATTCAGCACAAGGTCTTGAAAGCTCGAATATAAGTGTATTGGTGCTTTCCGCATATACACCGAGTTTTTCGGTAGAATCGCCGTTATCAATAATGCCGTCTGCTCCCGATATGCACCGGAAGCTCTCGCGGTAGGGCGATTTTGTTTCCTTCTGAAAAAGTCTTTGGAATGCAAAAACATAATCCTCCGCAGTTACATTCCATTTTTCACCGTCATCTATTTTATCATTTTTGTTTTCGTCATAATACCAGTAACTGTCATCTCTGAGCGTAAATGTATATCTGAGTCCGTCCTCAGTAACACTGTAATGAGAAGAAGTTCCGTAAGTCAGCGTACCGTCAGGCTGCTGTTCAAGAAGTCCCTGCATTATATTTCTTAACACAGTAAATGCCGCAGAATTGGATGCAAGCTGAGGGTCAAGGTTATCGGGATTTTCCGTTAAGGTGTAAGTGAAAAGATAACCGGAACCGTCACTTTCCTCCTTCTGGAAGGGCATTTTGCAGCTGTTCATAAGCAAAACAGGACAAATAAGCATTACAACAAATTTTTTGCGCATATAAAAGGATCCTTTCGCCGGTACATCTTGTCCGATGTACACTGTAATACTTTTATTATACCACCCATTTCATCTAATTACAACCACTATTTTCAATTTTTCACATCCAATTTTTACTGTGTTTTACATTTTATTCAGCACAAAATGCTAATGAATACATTATGATGATGCGGCGTTTTTGTTTATGAAATAATATGTTCATTATCTCCAGAACACTAAATTTGATTTTACTGTATGATAAAAAACACTATTACTTTTTAATGTATTTTGCACAATTTACAGCAAAATCAGTTGACATAAAATAATATTTATGCTATAATAGTAACAAGAATTGTTTTATACAATTACAAAGGAAGTGTTTTTATGAGTGACAATTGTCAAAGGTATTTTATGAGTAAAAATGAGATACTGAACTGTGCGGAAGAAGCTTTCAGGGACAGACATTTCTGTGTTTATTATCAGCCGCAGTTTAATCACATCAATGGCAGAATTGTTGGTGCGGAAGCACTTGTCAGGTGGATTCACCCAAAGTACGGTATGCAGTCTCCCGGAGATTTTATTCCGGCATTTGAAGCGAATGGTTATATTACAAGACTTGATCTCTATGTTTTTGATGAGGTTTGTACTTTTCTTGAAAAATGTATCAGAGATGATATTAAGAATATAGTTCCTGTTTCCTTTAACGTTTCAAGGCACGATATATACTGCAATGATTTTATTGACCAAATGGAGAAAATCAGAAAAAAACACAACATTCCTGTGAATTATCTCCGTGTTGAAATTACTGAAAGCGCCGTATTAGGCAGCAACGATTATCTTGCAGGAATTGTGGATACATTCCACTCACTGGGATACATAGTAGAAATGGACGACTTTGGCAGCGGTTACTCTTCTCTCAATGTTCTGAAGGATATCGAGGTTGATATAATAAAGCTTGATATGTTCTTCCTTAAAGGCGAAATAGGCGGCAGAGGAGGCATTATAATAAGCTCAGTAGTCAGAATGGCTAACTGGCTGGCTACTCCAATTATCGTTGAAGGCGTTGAAACCGTGGAACAGGCTGATTATATGAAAAGTCTGGGCTGCGTTTATATTCAGGGATATCTGTACTCAAAGCCTATTCCGGAAGATGAATTCCTGAAGCTTCTGCTTTCCGGCAGAACAGGCGACGCCGTTCCTACCATGAAGATCATTGATAAGCTTGATGCAGAAAAATTCTGGAGTCCGGAAACATTCGAAACCCTCATATTCAACTATTTCGTGGGCGGTGCAGGCATTTTTTCATATGAAAACGACCAGATCGAAATGCTCCGCATAAATGAAAAATATGTCGAAGAATTCGGTATGAATATGACTCAGAGGGACATTATTCAAAAACGTGAATGCTTCAATTTCGATGAGGAAAACAGAAAAATATTCATTGATACAATACGCAGAGCCATTCAGTCAAACGATGAGGAAAAATGCGAAACATGGCGTACTGTTCATTCTCCCTGCTGCGGTGACGATCTTATCTGCATAAGAAGCAATATGCGTGTTATCGGCCGTGCAGATGGTCAATATCTTTTTTTTGTTACTATTCAGAATATTACAGCTGAAAAGAAAATGTTTGCCGAGCTTTACGAAAGCGAAAAGAAATTCCGTACTGCCGGAGAACACGCAAATATCTACTGCTGGGAATACGATATTGATACAAAGGATATGCGCCCCTGTGCAAGATGTATTCGTGACCTGGGAATGCCAAAGATCGTAAAAAATTATCCCGAGCCTGTTATTGAATCGGGATTGTTCCCTGCTGATTATGCCGATATGTATCGTGACTGGATGAAGCAGCTTGAAGAGGGTGCAGAGCATCTGGAGGCAATCATTCCGCTTACTGCTGACAGAATTCCCTTCCACGTAAGATATACAGCCGAATTTGACGAAAACGGTCGTCCGTATAAGGCATATGGTTCTGCTACTCTTGTAGTTGACGGCGAAAAATAAAAAAGCCGCTTTTAAGCGACGGCTGACAAAGAAGATTTATAGTATGTACCGAAAGGCTGCGCAGCAATGAACTGTGCAGCCTTTATGCGATAACAATCAAATTGCTTTGTATCTGAGCCTGCTGTCACGCCAAAGCTAACGTTCGTTTACCATAGCCATTATAACATCCTCTCACTCTTTCGTCAGGAATATATCATATATAGGACTTTATTTTTAAAGCATTTTACGTTTCTGCCCTTGACAACATCGCAACATTGGACTATAATATAAGAAAACAAGCGTTAGCCTGGAAGCAGAAATAAATGTATAAGATATATACCGCTGACAAATACGAAGATGCCGGCTTCATTCCCATTCTTTCCATATCTCCGGACAGTAACCTATTGCTGCAAGCTTTCCGTTGCGGACAATAGGCGTTTTTATCAGCTGCTGATTTTCAAAAACCTTTTCTGTACAGTCATTTTCAGACAGATATTTTATAAGAGTCAGAAGCTCTTTGTCTTTGCATTTATCATCTATCATATTCTGCACACCGCCGACAGCCTTTCTCACACTGTCCCATTCGCCACGGCTCATGCCTTTTTCCTTCATATCAATAAACTGATATTTTACCCTGCGTTCCTTAAAGTAACGCTCCGCCTTTTTTGTTTCAAAACATTTTTTATTTCCGAATATCTGTATATTCATAAAATTCTCAACTCCCGAAATTTTTATAAAGTAATTATATCATAAAATCGAAGATTTTGTGATATAATCGCCCGATATGCAGGGAGCA
>JBJERG010000151.1:0-5510 GCA_051882155.1 Ruminococcus sp. | reverse complement strand
AAAATGTGGATACAACAGGCTGGAAAAAGTCAACAACTACAGCAAAAAGGAATATTCGGAAAAATTTTACTCCAAATTCCATATAAACAGCATCTCCCTTGCCGAACATAGAAAGTATCTCAGCCGGAAATACTTGGAAAATTATTGTTGCTGCAGCGGATAATATCCCACCCAGGCCAAGGGTCATCCACAGTGCGCCTCTTACTCTTTCATACTGCCTTGCACCGTAATTGTAGCTTTCAATAGGCTGACTGCCCTGGGAAAGACCGATGATAAATGAGAAAAATATCTGGAATACTTTCATTACAATTCCGGCAGCTGCAATTGTTACTGTTGCACCGTATATTGATTCATCACCATACGATCTGAGCAGTTGATTCATTACTACCTGAACCACCATCATTGTTACCTGATTGAAAAATGGTGCCATTCCTATAAGCGCTATTTGCTTTGAACATCTAAAATCCGGTACAAAATGCTTCATTGTAAGGTTAACTGTTTTGAATTTACCAAGATATACTATTACAATTACAGCTGAAATTATCTGCCCGATAACAGTTGCCCATGCAGCACCTGCCATTCCCCAGCCAAATACAATTATGAAAAGTGCGTCAAGGATAACATTAATCACTGCACCAATTATGCTGCAAAGCATTGTCATACCGGGACTGCCGTCTGCCCTTATCAGATTTCCGCCGCCTGTTGTAAGTATCATAAACGGGAAACCTATTGCCGTAATTCGAACGTACACAGCGGCATATTCTTCTACGATACCTCCTTCTGCACCGCACAGATTAAGTATAGGATGCAGAAAAATTTCAGTAACGATAAAAAAGATAAATCCCACAATTACCTGCATTGATACAGAACTTCCTGCAAAATATGCCGCCCTGTTTTTATCGCCTCTGCCCATTGACAGATTGAAGCAGGACGCACCGCCTATGCCGAAAAGAAGTGCGCAGGCAATACATAATGTAGTCATTGGAAATGCAATATTTGTTGCTGCATTTCCGTCTATTCCCACCTTCTGACCGATAAAAAGCTGATCTATTATGTTATAAAGTGCAGATACCAGCATTGCAATAATGCTTGGAATCGCAAATTTTCTCATAAGTGTGCTTATTTTCTCCGTCCCAAGAAAGGAACGCTCTGAATTTTCCATTTTTATATCTCCTTTTTCATATTATTAAAAGCACTCTGACAAAACTTAATACTTCGTCAGAGTGCCTTTTTTATTTCAGCGTAACGATAGTTACTCCGTCCTCACCTTCACCAAATACTCCAAGTCTGAATGACTTGACATACGGCATTCTTTTAAGCCGCTGATGAACCGCCTTTCTGAGAAGTCCAGTGCCCTTGCCGTGTATAATAGTAACTGTTGAAATATGGGACAGTACTGCACGGTCAAGAAATGCCTCCATCTCATAGACGCCTTCATCGCAGGCTCTTCCTCTTATATCAAGTTCCATAGAACCGCTTCGTTCTGTTTTTGCGGATATTCTGCCCTGCTTTTTCTGAGGCTTGCCGCCTTGTTTCTGCTGCTTCTGGGGCTGATTTTCAACCAGTCTGAGTCTTGAAATCTGAACTTTTGTTTTCATAACGCCCATCTGAACAAAAACCTGTCCGCTGTTGTCAGGATTACCTACAATAATTCCCTTCTGCTTTGTATCTGCAATAATAACAGTATCTCCTGCTTTAAGCGGTCTTGGGAGAACGTATTCCTCATCAGGTCTGTCATCAAGAGGATTTGCCATATCATACATCTTATTGAAACGCTGTTTGCTGCCTGTTTTGGCGGCTGAAACAGCTTCTGCAAAGTTTGCCTTTTCTTTTTCCCTGCGAAGCTTTTCAAGTTCATCAAGGAGAGCATTGGATTCTGCCTTTGTTGCTTCAATAATGCTGTTCGCCTGAAGTCTTACCTGTTCCATGCGCTGTGCCTTTTCCTCACGGAAAAGAGCCACTTCCTCAGCAAGCTCTCTTTCATGTGCGTGTGCATCTTCCCTTGCCTTTTCAGCAGTGCGAAGCTCATCTTCCAGCTGAATACGTGCCTTTTCAAGCTTCTCCACAGCCTGTTCAAAGCGGGTATTTTCCTGACTTACAAGTTTTTTTGCATAATCTGTAATATGCTTTGGAAGTCCGAGAGTTTCTGTTATTGCAAAGGCATTTGACTTTCCGGGTGTACCAATAATTAGCCTGTAGGTAGGGCGCATTTTCTCAACATCAAATTCGCATGACGCATTCTGAACGTCAGGCTGCTCCGTGGCATATAGCTTCAGTTCCTGGTAATGTGTTGTTACCATAAGCTTTACACCATTATCCTTGAGTCTTGAAATAATAGCCTCTGCAAGAGCTGCACCTTCTACCGGATCTGTACCGGAGCCAAGCTCATCAAGAAGTACAAGAGAGCAGTCGTCAGCTTCCTCCAGGATACGTATTACCTCTTTCATATGAGCGGAAAATGTGGAAAGATTCTGCTCAATGCTCTGGGTATCACCAATATTCGCATAGACAGATTTAAACACGGAAATACGGCTGCCTTCTGCCGCAGGGATAAGCAGTCCACACATTGTCATAAGAGTCAGAAGTCCGCAGGTTTTCAGCGCAACGGTTTTACCGCCTGTATTAGGTCCTGTTATGATAAGTGCGCTGTATTCTTCTCCAAGACTGAAAGATATTGGAACAACACGATCTGACTGAATAAGCGGATGACGTGCTTTTTTAAGATCTATAATCCCGTCATCAGAAAGAACCGGCGGAAATGCCTTCATCTGAGCGGCAAGTTCTGCCTTTGCAAAATAGAGATTAATCTCTGCGCATACACTGTGATTTTCTATAATGGAATCCGACCAGGATGCACAGTCTGCACAAAGTTCTTTTATAATGCGTTCGATTTCCTCCTGTTCCTGTGCTTCAAGCAGACGAATATCGTTATTTGCTTCTACTATGGACATCGGTTCAATAAATATGGTCTGACCCGACGCAGAAGAATCATGTATAAGGCCCTGTATCTGTGAGCGGTATTCAGCCTTTACAGGAAGAACAAAACGTCCGTCACGAAGTGTAACCCTTGTATCCTGCAGGCACTTCTGCACTTCCTGATTTCTGACCATTTTATCAAGCGTATCACGAAGCTGCTGCCCGGAACGGCTTATTTTACGTCTTATCTGGGCAAGAGCAGGGCTTGCTGCGTCTGCTATCTCATCCTCGGAAATAATGGATCTTTCAAGCTTTTCCAGAAGATACGGAACAGGCGTAAGCTGTGAAAAGAGGTAGTCAAGTTCTGTTTCCATTCCTGCACAGTGATCATACCAGTCAGACAAAGCCTGTATCTGTCTGAGAATCACTGCAATATCCATAAGATCTTTGAGTGAAAGCTGTGCTCCTGATTTTACACGCCGAAGAGCCATACGCATATCACGAAAGCCGTAAAACGGCGGTGTTCCGAAGCGCATTGCAAGAGAAAGTGCCTCTGATGTTTTGCAGATTTCCTCCTGAACCCTGGAAAGACTTGTTTCCGGTTTAAGTTCCAGCGCCATCTTTTTTGATATTTCATTTGAGGTTTTTTCTGCCAGCATTTCAAGAATCTTATCAAGCTCTAATATTTTTTCGTATTGATTCATAAAACCTCCTGTGTACAAATTATTCACGTTCAAGACTGTGATAGAAGTCAAGGCTTTTAGGCTTTACTGCCATATGACACCGAACAAATGCCTCGGAAAATTTTGAAACAGTCCTGAGAGTTTCACTGCCTGCCTTGAAATTAAACAGGCGTTCCTGATCTGTAAGCGTAATATGCCGTATCATTTCAAGTCCTGAAAGCTTCATAGGATATACATTGTCAATGTATAAATTCTGATCTCCGTTTATCGTATTATAGCAGTCACTGCACCAGAAGCAGCCTTCATCAACTGAAAAAACAATGCTTTCCGGCAAATGATCCATGCACCTTCTGCACATCAGCACATCCGGCATAAACCCGAGTTCTGAGGCAAATCTAAGTTCAAAAAGTGGTTTAAGCATTTCCGGACTGCGTTTTCCTTCTGAGAGGTAATACAGAGTATTCAGACTGAGTCTCAGAACAGATCTGTCATGCCTGCTTTTCGGAACTGCTGTGCGGATAAGTTCAGAAAAATAAGACGCCAAACTCAGATTAACAAGATTTTCCCGCAGCTGGTAGAAAATCCGAATCGGTCTGGCGCTCTGATAGTAATATCTTTCTCCGCGCTGTTCAATACAGAACGAAGCATATGAGAAAAGCTGTGTAGTACCGATACTCTTTCCGGTGATTTTTTTTGCGCCACGGACAAATACCTCCATAACGCCATACTCCTCTGTGAGTATATCAATAAACCTTCCCTTGTCACCTGCCTGAGTTTCACGCAAAACCAGACCGTTCATTGTCAGAAGCATAACACACGGACCTTTCTCTGTCTGTATCATCTGACCTGCATTCTTCTCTTCGGTAAGTCAGATAATCGTCAATTCTTCCTGTTTCGCAGAATATTTCCCAAAGTGTCACAAAACTTCACCTCCGGAAATATTATGCGGCATTAATCCTTGAATATGGCTGCCAAATTATACGCCTTCATCTGCAAGTCCGAAATTCTTTATAAGACCTTCCTTATTTCTCCAGTCCTCCTTGACCTTTACCCAGCACTTGAGATTGACCTGAATGCGGAAAAAGTCTTCCAGATCGTTTCTTGCTGCGCTTGCAATGCGTTTGAGCATAGCTCCGCCCTTGCCTATCACAATTCCCTTGTGGGACATTCTCTCACAATATATTACAGCGTCAATATCAAGAATATCCTTGTCATCACGCTCTTCCATTCTTTCTATACCCACAGCAATGCCGTGAGGTACTTCCTTGTCAAGTGCAATGAGCAGCTTTTCACGTATCATTTCTGCCGCAAGAACTCTTTCAGGCTGATCGGTGAATTTCTCGTCCGGAAAAAAGTGGGGCGATTCCTTTGCAAGCTTCATAACCTCTTCCTCAACTATGGAAACGCCGTCATTATCAAGAACACTTATGGGTATTATTGACTCAAAGCTGTACTTCATATTAAGCTCAGTTATAAGTGAAATAAGGTCAGATTTATTCTGCAAAAGATCAACTTTATTCAGCACCAGAATAACCTTGGACTTTGACTTGCATATATTCTCCAGCAGCTCATTTTCCTCATCGCTTACGAAGCGGTTGGTGCAGTCCATTACAAAAATTACTGCATCCATATCGGCAACAGAACTTTTAGCAGCATTCAGCATATGATTACTGAGCTTGTTCTTTGGTTTATGAAGTCCCGGTGTATCCATAAATACCATCTGCGTATTTTCCACAGTTTTAATGCCTGTAATACGGGTGCGTGTTGTCTGGGGCTTATCGCTTACAGAAGCTATTTTTTCTCCGATAATTGCATTAAGAAGAGATGATTTGCCCGCATTTGTTCTGCCAACGATCGATACAAAAACTGATTTTGTCATATTTACGCTTCCTCAGTAAGGAAAGTATTTTC
>JBJERG010000150.1:0-5549 GCA_051882155.1 Ruminococcus sp. | reverse complement strand
TTCAAATATTTTACAGGGACATATGGTTTCATGGAACTATTATCAGACTACAGAAACAGAAAAGAACACAGCCTTTGTTGAGGCATATAAGAAAAAGTACGGCAGCAGCCGTGTAACATCAGACCCTGCTGAAGCTGCTTATGATGCAGTTTATCTTTGGAAGGCAGCTTGTGAAAAGGCAGGCAGCTTTGAGGTTGATGATGTTATAAAGGCAATTGAAGAGGGCGGAATTTCATTTGATGCACCGGAAGGTACAGTTGCAATTAACGGCGAAAATCACCATCTTTCCAAGCCGGTACGTATCGGTGAAGTTGGTTCGGACGGTCTTATTCATGAGATCTATGCGACAGAGGCAGTTGCACCTGACCCGTATCTTACAACATATGACTGGGCAGTTGCGGCAGGAATCCAGCGAGTCTGGGGTGCATCTCTTATGTGGTCGGCGGACGCTGTATTTGAGTATGCTGAACTCGGAGCAGATTGTTTTTCACCGCTGGCTCAGGATATGCTGAATGATACGTATCTTGGACTTTCGGTTGCTGCACTTGCACTTATAGTGTGGCTCATCACTGTGTTTGTAAAAGCTCCGAATAAAGTACTAAAATCTGTTTTTACAAAATAATCAGTGAATCAGCGGATTGTTTATGTTTAAAAATAAATAATTTAAGTTTACTCTGTCAAAAAAATTTAAAACCTCCTCGGAAGCGTATAATAAAAGAACCACTTCCGAGGAGGTTATTATTATGGGAAAAAGATGAAAACAAGGACCATAAGAGAAGATGGCAGGAATACCAATAATAAAAGATTGGTTTTTTCTAAATAAATAACTATTTAAGTTATATTTGTAGATATTTTATGCCGAAGCCATTGACATTTTTTGGATTATGGTATATAATTAGAGCATAATCTAATTAATTTTAAGGTGAAGAACAAATGTCAAGAATGTATAATAAAGAAGAATCAAAAAGAAGAATATTATCCGTATGTGTACATCTTTTTATAGAAAAAGGGTTTACTAATACAACAAACGCTGAGATACTGAAACTGGCTGAAGTTTCCAATGGTACTTTTTATAATATATTTAAGTCCAAGGACGGCGTTCTGATGGAACTCACAGAGTTTATGTTCTCCAACCAGTTCAGTATTGCAGAAAGATTTACAGGCGGAAATCCCGACCCGATATTACTGTATGCAGTGGAAACATCTATTCAGATGACCATTACAGAACTTAACGAAAATCTCAGAGAGATCTATGTGGAGGCATATACAAATCCACGGATCTCAGATTGTATCTATCACAAAACAGCTGCTGAACTGCATAAGATTTTTGGTGAGTATCTGCCTGAATATACTGAAGCAGACTTTTTCGAACTTGGAATTGGTTCTGCAGGCATCATGAGATCATACATGGCGAGAAAATGCGACTGCTACTTTACACTGAATAAAAAACTGCAAAGGTTTCTAAGCATGAGTTTAAGCGCATACAATGTCCCCAAAGACAAACAGCAGGCTGTAATTTCAAAGGTTTTGCAGATGGATATTATGTCTGTTTCCAATCTCGTAATACAGAATCTGTTTGCTGCGTTAGAAATGAAGTATGAATTTTCTTTAAGCAGCAGTGAACAGAAAACATTCTGACAGAAAGATTGGATTATGGCAATACCGAACAACGTGCTTTGTTCGGTATTGCCTTATATAAAATATTTTAAGGAGTTGAATTTATGAAGAAACTATTCGAGCTGAAAAAAACTGAGAAAAGCGAAAAGCGAAGGAAACCGCCCGGCTTTTTGGTGCCTGCAGCCATTCTGACGGCATTTGTTGCTGCAGGCGGTGCAGGGTATCTGAAAAGTGTTCAGGATGCAGCAAACCATGTTACTGTTTCCTTTGAAACAAACGGAGGACAGGATATATCTTCTGTTGTGGTTGATAAGGGCGAGGCTATGGAAAATGTTCCCCTGGCTTCAAAGGAAGACAGCGTTTTCGAAAGCTGGTGGTATGATGAACAGCTGACCCAGCCATATTTCGATGATGATAAGCTGGAGAAGGACACTATGCTTTATGCTTCTTACCAGGAATCAGAGGAAGAGGACGAAAATGAAGTTTATGTGGCTGATAATCTGTATCTTGAGGACTGTGACGCATCTGCTCCGCTTGTAATTCATTCTGAAGATGAGATCACAGAAGATAATCTGAGCGATTATCTGACTGTTGATTCCTACCATGGCGATATTCCGGAAGGATTTACAGTTACTTCTCTCGGAAACGGAGATTATGAGGTGGTTCCGGAACAGGCTTATCAGGAGGGCTGTACCTATGATTTCACTGTATTGAACGGTGCTTCATTTGTTTCTGAAGAAGGCGAAAACATAACAGAAATTTCCCAGAGGATACATAAAGATGAATCAGAAGTTGTAGAACTTAAAAATGATATAGTCTATCTTGACTGGGACGATGTTATCAGAAACGGTTCTGACTATAAGCTCTATATCCCTAAGAGCAATGAGTATACTCTGACGGAAAATACTCCGCTTTGTATGATTGACGGCTATAATGAATGGATAGCAGCAGGAAGCGATGAAGAAACATTTGCTGAGCTTTTTGAGGAAAACAGTCTGTTCATTACGGCAGAAACAGTAAGCTGTGACTTTTTGCAGCATCCTGTGGGAGGACAGACGGTAAGCGGCGACAAATGGTACTATGTTGAGGCAAGAGACGGTGAACTTGCGGATATTCTCAGCGAAGTTGATGTATACGAGGAATTCGAGGTTAATCCGGAAGAAATGCTTGATATAGAAGCGCTTGAACAGGAAATCGCTGAAAGCGAGGGCATTCGTCAGATGTAAGATCTGCTTACCTGTGCAATTCTTGATGATGAAAGATTCCTGGAACTGGCATCAGAAAGCTCAGATGAACAATTTTCACCCTTCAATACTATAACAGCTTCAGCGGAAGATAAACCATACAGAATGTTCCGTGACGGACTGGAAATGAATAAGAAAAAAGGTGTTAAGGTTCCTGCCCGCAGTGATATGACAGTAGGAGCTTACTGGAGCAGCGGCCACGCAACTAATCCGAATTTCTCGGGCATTGACAGGAATGACCCGGAAAATAAAAAATGGTCTGCACTGCAGATAGTTGTATCATTTGAAAAAGAAATAAAAGGCGTTACAGTTCAAGCTGAAATTGATATAACTGAATATATGAAGGTCACAATGCAGGGCTATAAAGACTGGGACGGTCTTAAGCTTGATTTTGACTATGCTGCAAATATGTATACTCAGACAAATTTTGATTTCAGCATAAAGATTCAGACAAGCGATAACAAATGGGAGGATATATCTGACACCATAAAGAGTAATCTTGCGTCTGATGAAATTTCAGCAAAATACAAGGCTATGATAGACGCAAAGGAAGACGGATATATAAAGATCGTTGATACTCCTCTCTTTAAAACAAAGTATTTAGTAGTTCTTCCGATTCCTATTTTCTCTGTAAACCTTAACCTGAACTATGTATTGAAATTTAATATGGCAGCAGGTCTTACCAGTGACTTTACGTATCTTGACGCTACACAGGTGGGAATGCGAGGAAAGACATACGGCAAGGATAAGGGACTTGAATCCTATAAACATGAACTTATCGGCGCAAACAGATATTCGTATGATCTGAATGTATGCGGATATCTTGGCGTAAAAACAGGCGTAAGAGGCGAACTCACCCTTTCCTTCAATGGTCTGGAAAGTTTAGGAGAAGTGGGTATTGCCATAGAATTGGGAGTATATGCGGATTTTTACGGCTATATGAACCTGCACATTGCCAAACCGCAGCAGTATTATAATAATGTGGAAAAATCCTTCTCCGGCGGCTATTATATAGAGGTAGGAATATACCTTGAAGTAGAATTAATTGCCAGGTCACAGGCATTTGGTGCTGAAGCCGGGCTTATGCTTCTGGATTTGAAATTCCCGCTGTTCTCCTTCGGTCAGCGGTATGTTCCATGCGACCTGACGCTTAATAACACTGAATTTTTAATGAATAAAAATGAGGCAGATGTTTTTGAAATGTGCGGCATTTCGGCAAACTGTATGGACATGAAATCGGGCAATATTGTGACAAAGAAGCCAGGCGAACTTCAGCAATTATACAGCGGTCGTGGAAAATTCTATGTTATACCGAATGACGACGCATTTTATTTGGATAATGACAAAATGAAGCTTTGTATTGACGGTGAAAATTCTAAAAAGAAGGCGAAAATACTCACTGTCAAAATCTACAGTTCTATTCCTGTAATGAATAATGCAGGGCAAGGTTACACAGATTATTACTACTGCGGCAGCGTAAAGGTTTACTGGGCTGACCCGAGTCTTAATATCAACTCAATTGATGAATTTGGAAACAAGACTGTTACGGCAACATATTGCCTGAAGCTGCCTGATGATTCTTTTATTGAGCTTGATTCAAAGGAAGTAAAGGTTACTGAGCCTATGGGAGCTTTTGATTTTTCTAAAGTTTACCACAATAATTATGATAGCATATATGAAATAGATGGCACAGTGCATACTGATGAAAAATCGTATGATGACATAAAGGATACTTATGGTGAATATTTGTCAGAAGACACTGTGTTCTACAGAAACATAACTGATAAAAGACAGTTCTATGTGTACTTTATATATTATGACAGCAATGAAAAATGCTGGAAGGGTGACGTTGGCCGGTATAATATAGGAGAAACACCTGTTCCTCCAGAGGCAGCACAAAGTACTCCTGAAATGACAGGCTGGAGCGGATACGCTGTTGGAATAGGAAATGTATCAGAAATAACACCACTGACTGAAAAACCATTAAGATTAGTTAATTCGGACGGTGAATTATTGAAAGGCGAAACTGGAAAACCAACAGGTAATGGTATCAGGGAGTTCACAGGAGAAAGTGCAGCTCAGGCAAAATATAACACAGAGAAGTGCTTTTCCGTTCTCTATGATGACGGTAACATTGGCAAAGATCCCGACGGTAAGTTTTTCTGCCAGAAATATGTAGCACAGTATAAAGACTGTAACATTACATTTAATTACGAAGGCGAAGAAGAACTGCTTTCCAAATCAGTAACGGTGCCTTTTGGTGAAAGTCCGGAGCTTCCTGAGCTTGAACGTTTCGTTGACAGAGTAGGTAATATTGTTGGCTGGGATACAGACGGCGACTTCGAAATGGACGTTAAATATAATATTTTCGGAAATGTTAAATTCCCGGCAATTTACGAAGACGGAATGATTATCAACGCACTCTATGATCAGCCGGTAGTTTCGATCAATCTTATGAATTATAACGCTGAAACAGGACAATACGAGGAATGCAATTCATTCAAGGCGAAGAGTAAACAGACGTTTACATTCGACGGAGAAGAAGTACTTCTGGACGGTGAAAAAGTTTACCTTGACGGCGATGAAACTGACATATTCAGTCAGATGCTTGACGATCTGCCTCCGGTATGCAACTTTAAATACTGGGAGATTGCTAAAATAGAAACCTATAACTGGGATAATCCTGAG
>JBJERG010000149.1:0-5555 GCA_051882155.1 Ruminococcus sp. | reverse complement strand
GAACCTTCACATATATATTCTTAGTTGTTGCATCCACCCTTTTTCTGATAACCAAATTATTTGCTTCCAGTTCCTTCAGTGCACCTTTAACAGTAGAAATACTCTTTCCCACATCCTTCGCCAAACTACTGTTTTTGTACCTGATAAATACATTACCGAATTCATCTGTCCACCCATTCTTCAAAGACAGCATTGCCCGTCCCAACAAGACACTATATATAATCAATGTCGTACTGTTAAGATTGCTTTTCATCAAACAACTCGGAATCTGTGTGTACCGAATTAATTTTGAGTTTTTCTTTAAAAACTGATTCTCGTTCATCACAACCTCCTATTATAATTTTTCCCGGTATGCTAGCTCTACCAGACAAAAAAAGGATTTCAAAGGAAATATATCTTCCCTTGAAATCCTATTTCATAGCTTAATTCTAAACGAACGAAAATATCAGCGCAATATAATTATTTACCTGTCGTACCTGATGTACCTGTCGTACCTCTCATACCTCACGTGCCTGACACACCGTTGTCTATGTATTCTGCCGTCTGTGTGAGGTATGGCTTGCTCTCCACATAACTCCTGACTAATGATAACTGGTTCTCGATGGTGTCACAGTCAGGGTTTTTGCTGTCCTCCACGGATAGCCTCACATATACCGCCGTCCTATACAGCTTCATTTCCTTTTCTGCCTGTGCCGCTGCATTCTGCATACCCGTTTCGGAAACAGCGGGCTTTCTGCTCTTTCTAGCCATTTATACTGCCTCCTTCCTGCCGGACTCTCCGTATGCAGCCACATATTCGCTGCACCTTGCAAATTCATCTTCAAAGTTGTATGTGACCTCAATCCTGTCTGCACTGTAGACCATGACACGCTTTATCATAACTACCGCCGCATTGCGGTCTAACGACTGGATATTCCGGTGCTGCTTAAACTCTTTGATCCATTCATGCATACTGCTCTTGTTTTCCAGTATCAGCTTCATTTCCCGCTCATAAGAGCCGACTGCCGTTTCCGCCTCACTGATCCTGCGGTCATATTCCGCCTTTAACTGTAAGTATTCCTTTTTGGAAATGATACCGTCCTTTAAGTCCTCATACAGATTCAGCTTTCTTTTTTCCGCTTTTTCCAGTTCTGCACGTTTCCTTACGATACGTTCATCAAACTTTGCCACGTCTGCCTTCATCTTCGGCGCTTTCTCAATGACCTGCATTGCCGCCTCCAGCGTCAGCACATTTTCTATATGCGTCTGTAACAGGTAAAGGACGGAATCTGTCAGGTCAGCTTCTGCTATTCTGTGCGGCGAGCATGAGGTTTTGTCCTTTTTATTGCCGGAGCAGACATAATATACATATTTTTTACCGCCCGCCGGAACCGTCTTTCTTACCATAGGTTCCATGCAGTCCCCGCAGTAAAGCAGCCCTGCCAGCGGAAACAGCGCCTCCCTGTCCGGGGAAATCCTTGTGTCCTGCTTTAGAAGCTCCTGCACAAGATTAAAGTCTTTCCTTGAAACAACAGGCTCATGGGTGTTCTCTACCTTTACCCATTCATCCTCCGGCTTCATTACCCGTGTCTTGACCTTGTAGTTCGGTGTTGTCTGCTTGCCCTGTGTAAGCACCCCTGTATAGACCTCATTTTTGAGGATTCTAAGCACCGCATTGTAACTCCACTTCGCCTGCGTCCCTTTTTTGAACGTCGTTTCAAGATTGATGCCTATGCTTTTTTTGTATTCCATCGGGGAAAGGATACCATCATTGTTCAGCCTGTCAGCGATTGTCTGCTGGTTCAAGCCGCACAGCTTCATCGCAAAAATATCCCTCACGACGCCTGCCGCATATTCATCAATGATAAGCCGGTTCTTGTTCCTTTCGTCTTTCAGGTATCCATACACGGCAAATGCGCCGATATACTCCCCTTTTTTCCGTTTCATTTCCAGATGGCTTCTGATCTTAATGGATATGTCCCTGCAATATGCGTCATTTATGAGGTTCTTGAACGGGACCACCATATCGCTGCCATAACCGCCTACCGCCGCCATGCTGTCGTAATTGTCCGTAATCGCAATGAAACGTACACCGAGCATTGGGAATATCTTTTCGATATACCGCCCTGCTTCAATATAATTCCTGCCGAAACGTGACAGGTCTTTTACAATGACACAGTTTATCGTGCCTTTCCGTATATCCTCCAACATGCGCTGGAAGTCCGGGCGGTCAAAATTGACGCCGCTGTAACCGTCGTCTGCATACACGGAATGTACCTTGATTTCAGTGTGGGATTTCAGAAAGTCCATGATTAAGGCTTTCTGGTTCGATATGCTGTTGCTTACGAGCTTGCTGCCCTCCGCAACATCGCCATCCTCCCTTGATAACCGGAGATAGATGGCTGCATGATATATGATAGAATTGATGTTTTCCATCTGCAACACTCCTTTTCCTTGATTTCAATTAAGACAGCCCTATCTTAATGAACCTAAGACTCAGAGTTTGCACATGATTTAGTTTTCCTATTGAGTCTTAGATTAACACAGATTCCGGTTTTTTTCCACACTTTTTTCAAATTATTTTAGACAGACATCACAAGTTCCTCGAACCGTTCATTCAGGGAAACCCCGTTCCCGCTGTAGCTTGCCTTGACAATGACTTTCCCCACACGGAAACAGTAAGGATTTTTTACCTGCCTGATAAATTCCCTCCTCTTTTCCTGCTGTGAAAGCCCTTCATCTATCTTTATCTGCTGAATATCAACAACTTCTTCCGGTTTTACTGTCCGAATATCCACTGACTGTAATTCCTCAAATGACATTCCATTCCTCCTTTTGAAAAAATTCATGCTGCCATATGGAACACTGGCAGCTATGTAAAAAGCCGGACATCTGCCCGGCTTCCAAGAGATATGATGTTATGTCCTTTCCTTAATTATATCTATCAAACACTCCGACCTGCACCTGCACGCCCTCCGTGATCCTGCCGAGCGTTTCTTCATCAACCTTTCCCATGTGTTCTATGATACGGTCAAAGTTCAGCGCTGTAACCTGTTCGCACAATGCTATGCTGTGCTGTTCCAGCCCCTCCGCCTTATATGCCGATATGAATACATGGGTAGGAAGGCTCTGTTTCTTGTAAATCTTAGTAGACAGCGGAACCACTGTAATGACAGTGCTGTGCTTGTTTGCCCTGTTGTTACTGACTACCACCACCGGGCGCATACCGCCCTGCATACTTCCCTGATACTGTATGCCCAAATCTGCATACAATATATCGCCTCTCCTTATCTTCATCAGCAGCCTTTACCCCCGCCCCATATCGGTCTTTCCTTATCGGCAAGACGCTTTGTTAAATCGTAGATATGATACTGCATAGTAGAAAGTTCAAAGAAACCGACGCCGATGTTGGCAGCGTCATACATAAATTCTTCCAGATCGGACTCGTCTGCTGATAAATCAGTCATGTTCTCCACGACAACCGTATCATACTGCCCGGTAATCAGACGGGTAATCAGCATATTAACCGCATCCCTGTCAATATCCCTGTTCGGTCCCTTGTTGACGATAGTTTCATTCATTAACGCTATCCCTGCCATACTGCACTTCTGACGGTTCTGCTGAATGATACTGCGGATATTGCTTTCTGATTTATTAGAGTTCATAAACATGATTGCCGGATGCACAAGCACGCCGACCTCAAAACTTTTCACATTACTGCACATGATAATCACCTTTTCTTAACTGTTCAGTGCCTTCACAGTTACCGCAGCACATTTAAAATCACCTTCGGTGATGGGGCTGCTCTTACAATGCGAAGTGTTTTCTTACGTCCCACGCAGTAAATGCGTGAGACTGTCCTGAACAGTTATGTCCTTTCTCATATTTTCATTAACTGAAACAAAAGAGAAGGTTTTGCCGGCTTTATCCTCTCATACAGGAAAGCCTTGTCTGCTGTTATCTGATAACTGCAAGGCTTGCCTGTATCAGAGGATAACGTGGCGTTTCCGCCACATTACCCCTCTGTTTCATCTGAAAATATCAGATTACGCTCTCGCTTATCCCCGAAACGGGTAACATACACTGGGACGGCTCCATCCCACACTGCGCCTCCGTCATGCCCAACCAGACGAAATCCGCAGGTAGCCACTCCCGAAAAATGCTTTTCGCTGAAATTCCGGTGCCGTTCTATCTCATTACCTCTGACTGCCATGCCAGTAGGCACAATCCTCTGCTCCATACCTTCACGGGCAACAATGTTATCCATTGCAAGTATGTCATCGCACGAAACGGGATTCTGCCACCCCTTTATCCCTGCATAAGCATAGACGGATAAAAAGGCGAAAATAAAATCAGGTGTATGCGTGTCCTATTGAATTGTTTTGGCTTTCTCAAGCCTGCAACTATCATAACTGAATGGGACTTGTTTTCAGAGTGCCAGATTGCACTTTTTGTAGCTGATATACGCCACCTTGATTATTAGACAGAAAATAAAAAAGACCAGACTCCAGATATAATCTGTTGTCTGATCTCTTTAAAGTGGTTAAACATTCTTAATTATCATACAGTATGTTAAAGTTATACTTCTACTACGATGACATTATATAAGGCAACTAAATTTTTTGACTTAAAATTTGATTATCATACGCTCTTGCAGCATCCCGTCTTTCCAAGTATTCTTTATTAATCTGCTGAGTTTCAGCCTTTCTTTCCAATATATCCTGCTGAATTTGTTTTGCCGCTTGACGCTTTTGTAGATATTCCTCCAATAGTTCTTTCTGTCTCTCTTTTCTTTCATTACTGCTTTTATAAAAACTATCTTGTGAGCGAATACCAAATTCAGAATCTGCGGAAACCGGCCAAGCATCACCCCTACATTGTTCTAGCGTTTCACCAACTGTTAACATTACAGATGCATTCCTTGAACCATATGAAGCTCCTAAATCGTGCTTAATCCAACTCAAAACCTGCTGCTTATATTCAGGATCGTCTTTCATTCTCTTAAAAGCAGCCTCAGTCACATTAACTGCCGCATTACTTACTGTTGCATGCGTAGTAATCTGAGATAACTCCTGATAAAACTCTTTCTTAAATGCTTCTAATTCCTCTTCAGGAGTCATTTCTTTAGTCTGTTCAACATCGCTTACTTCATTGGCAGACAATTTTTGTGCAAAAGTCTTTTCTTCCCTTTTAGTCCGCCTTGCTCCTGTATCTGTTGGTACAACCTCTCTTTGATAATAATTGTTTTGTACTCCTAACGTCATAACACTATTCTCCTTTCTCAGCAATAATAATTTTTACAATATCATTAAAAGTGTTAAACTTTCGTTCTCCAATTGCACTTTCTGGTACTCTTATTTCAAATTTTTCCTCCACAGTTTCCATAAATATTATCATTTGATAAGGCTCTATGCCAAATCGTTCTGACAAAAGAGGATAATCTCTCGCCTCATTAGGCAATGCATTTATATCTATACCAAATAATTCTACTAATATTTCTGCCAATAAAGTCTTTACTTGATTTTCCATATTTACTTCCTTTTCTACCTTCACAAAACTTCCATTTCAACATTTCC
>JBJERG010000148.1:0-5591 GCA_051882155.1 Ruminococcus sp. | reverse complement strand
TCATGAATTCGGTCATTTTATTGCAGCCAAATTAAATGGTGTTCAGGTTAATGAGTTTGCAATAGGTATGGGGCCAAAGATAATAAAGTTCAAAAAAGGTGAAACGCTTTATTCACTGCGAGCTTTTCCTATCGGAGGATTTTGTTCCATGGAGGGAGAGGATACGTCAAGTGACAATCCTCGTGCTTATGAGAAAAAGAAAATATGGCAGCGTATGATAATTGTTCTTGCAGGAGCATTTATGAACATCATTCTCGGTTTTGTCCTGCTGATAGTTACTACTTCTATGGGGAATCTTGTTCCGACACGTTATGTAAGTCAGCTTGCAGAAGTAAGCTGCTCTTCATATGGTTATAATACAAACAACTGGTCGTTTATGTGCCTGCAGGGAAATGTTCCGGTATCCTCATCAGGTGAAAGCGGTCTTATGGTAGGGGATGAGATTCTTTCAGTGAATGGTTCCGGAATATGGACCATAACAGATTTAAGCTACAAGCTGCAAACTACGGATGAAAATGATTTCACAGTTGTTGTAAAACGTGATGGGGAAAAAGTAACGCTTGAGCACGTTAAGTTTGAAAATAAACTTTCAGGCGGACGTATGGACTTTAAGGTTTCGGGACTGGAAAAAAATATTGCAAATGTACTGAATTTTTCCTACCGGGATACAATTGCAACAGGAAAGCTTGTCTGGATGTCACTGGGTGATCTCATAACCGGAAAGTACGGATTCCATGATCTGTCAGGTCCTGTCGGTACTATTTCAGTAATAAGTGAAGCAGCTACAACAGGCGTAAATCTTACAGAACGTATTAATTCTCTTCTGGCACTTACTGTATTTATTACAATAAATGTAGGTATATTTAATTTATTACCCATTCCGGGACTTGACGGAAGCCGTTTTATGTTTATGATAATTGAAGGAATTCGCCGCAAGCCAATTAAAAAGGAACGTGAAGCTATGGTTCATCTTATTGGTATGGCTGCACTTTTTCTGTTTATGATAATCATAACGGTACAGGATGTAACTAAATTTTTTGAATAGAGATAAAAGGATGAAATAACATATGAAAAGAAATGTAAAACCTGTTCGTGTAGGAAACTGTATACTTGACGGAAGTCATATATATATTCAGTCAATGCTTAACACACGGTCAGACGATATAGAAGGAAGTGTTCATCAGGCGCTTTCACTGGAACGTGCCGGCTGTGAGATAGTACGTGCAGCAATACCGGATATGTCTGCTATTGCTCTTATCCCTGCGATTAAAGATAAGATTTCTATTCCTCTGGTGGCTGATATACATTTTGACTATCGTCTTGCACTTGAAGCGGCGGCGGCAGGCATTGACAAAATACGCATAAATCCGGGAAATATCGGCGGCATGGATAAGGTAAAACAGGTGGTAAAGGCGTGTACCAGCAGAAATATCCCTATACGAATCGGAGTTAATTCCGGTTCCCTTGAAAAGGAGATACTTGCAAAATACGGTTCGCCAACTCCTGAGGCACTGGTAGAAAGTGCAATGGGTCATGTTAAAATGCTGGAGTCCTGTGATTTTAATGATATTGTAATTTCCATTAAATCATCAGATGTACATACAATGATAGAAGCATACCGTCTGGCTGCGGAAAGCTGCAATTATCCTCTGCATCTTGGAGTAACGGAAGCAGGTACTGCTCATATGGGTATGCTGAAATCTGCAATAGGCATAGGAAGTCTTCTGCATGACGGAATAGGAGAAACAATACGTGTTTCTCTTACAGACAAACCTGAAATGGAGATAGAAGCAGCACGTGATATTCTGAAATGCCTTGGTCTGAGAAATGGTCCTCAGATAGTGTCCTGTCCTACCTGCGGAAGAACAAGAATTGATCTTGTAAAAACTGCAAAAGAGGTAGAGGAGGCGCTTAAAGGCGTAGAAAAGGATATTAAGGTTGCTGTTATGGGCTGTATCGTAAACGGACCTGGAGAAGCACGGGAAGCGGATATAGGAATTGCAGGCGGTGACGGCTGTGCAATTATATTTAAAAAAGGCGAAACACTTCGCAGAGTGGCAGAGGAAGACATAGTATCTGAACTGATGGCGGAGATTGAAAAGCTGTAGGAAGGAGAGTGGATCGTGGAATACCGTCTTTTTGATTTTTTTGAGGAGTACAATCCCCAGATACCTGAATCAATGTACGATGGAATGATTCAAAAACTGACCTATTCGGATAATCTTACACGCATTTCATTTTATGTAAGCTTTCCCAAGCTTGTTTCAGCTGAGGATATATTCGGCTTTGAGAGAAATCTTGAACATTTGCTGAAGATAGAGGCAGTGCGTATTTTTCCGAAATATTCCGGTGAGAGCTTTACTCTTGAATATTTTGGTGATATACTGGCTTTTCTGAAAAGAGAGCTTTCTGTTGTAAACGGATTCCTTGACGGTGCCGAAATAAATCTTAATGAAGATAAGCTTCATATAGTTCTGAAAAACGGCGGATATGATATTCTTATGCAGTATCATGTTCCTGACAGACTGCGGAATATAATTGATAAAATGTTTTCAAGGCTTTTTACGGTGGAGCTTGAAGGCGGAAATGCTGTAAGCGAAGATGAATTCAAGGAACTGATCCATAAAACTGAGGAAAATATCCGCAGGCAGCCTGTACCGGCACAAATGCAGCCTGCAGCACCGATAAACGATCAGAAATCTTCTGCTCCTTCTGCACAGGCAACCGCTGTTAACGCAGAAATCGGAGATATAGTTCCCGACAGCGCAGTGCTTATAAAGGGCAGACAGATACGTGATGTGCCTGTATCCATTGATGAAGCAATAGAAAACCAGGGCAGACGTTCTGTAATCATGGGAGATGTATTTGCAAAGCCTGAATTCAAGGAAGTACGTGGTGAACGAACAGTTGTGACCATTCAGGTGACGGACTATAAAAATTCAGTTCTGGTAAAGATATTTGATACAAATGAAAATATCGAAAAAATGCCTCTGGGAGATATCAAGAAGGGCTGCACACTGCTTATATGCGGAAAGATCGATTACGATAATTTCGCTCATGAGGACGTCATGAAGCCTGATTCCATTGTAATGGTCAAACGCATAGGACGCAGGGACAATGCAGAAAAAAAGCGTGTTGAACTTCACTGTCATACCTCAATGTCCCAGATGGACGCAGTAACAGAATGCGGTGCACTGGTCAGCAGAGCCCATAGCTGGGGACATCCGGCAATTGCAATTACAGACCACGGTATTGCACAGGCATTCCCTGATGCCATGAATACCTGGAATGGTATAAAAGATGACAATTTCAAGGTTATTTACGGATGTGAGGCATATGTAGTAAATGACCTTATGAAAAAGCTTGTCATAGACGAACAGGATACACGAAGCGTAAATGATGAGATTATTATTTTTGACGTTGAAACAACAGGTCTTAGTCCTCAGAATGACAGGCTTACGGAGATCGGTGCAGTAAAGCTTCGAAATATGCAGATAGTTGACAGCTTTCAGACAATGGTAAACCCTGAACGTCATATACCGGAAAAAATTACTGAGCTGACAGGCATAACTGATGCAATGGTGGCTGATGCTCCCTCCGAAGGTCAGGCAATTGAGAAGTTCATAGAATTCTGCGGCGGAAAGAAGCCTGTTCTTGCTGCTCACAATGCACGCTTTGATACTTCCTTTATAAGAAATGTATGCAGCAGAAAAGGAATAGATTTTTCGTTTGTAACAATAGATACGCTTGTGCTGTGTCAGGTAATGCTGCCGCAGCTGCCGAGGCATAAGCTTAATCATGTTGCAAAGGCACTTAAACTGGGAAAGTTTGATCATCATCGTGCAGACAATGATGCTCTAATGCTTGCTAAAATCTATATTAAGCTTGTTGGGCAGCTGATTCAGGAAAAGAAGCTTGAGAAACTGTATGAGCTGAACACAAAAACAGCAGACATAGATGTAAAGAAACTCAAATCCTATCACCAGATAATTCTGGTACGCAATCAGGCTGGACTTAAAAATCTTTACAAGCTTATTTCCTACGGACATATTGACTGTTTTTATAAGCGTCCTCTTATTCCAAAATCGGTTCTTATGGAGCATAGAGAGGGTCTTATATTCGGAAGTGCCTGTGAAGCAGGAGAACTTTTCCAGGCTATGGTTGAAAATCAGCCCCATGAGGAAATAGTAAAGCTTGCAAAATTTTATGATTATCTGGAAATACAGCCTGCGGCAAACAACAGCTTCATGATAAGAAATGGTACCGCTGCAAACATGGAGGAACTTCGTGATTACAACCGTGCTATCGTAAAGCTTGGCGAGGAACTTGGAATACCGGTATGTGCTACTTGTGATGTACACTTTATGGATCCGGGAGATGCGATATACAGAGAAATACTTCAGGCAGGTCAGGGGTATGACGATGCGGACAAGCAGCCGCCCTTGTATCTGCGTACAACTGATGAAATGCTTTCTGAATTTTCATATCTCGGTGAAGAAAAGGCATATGAAATAGTAGTTGAGAATACAAATAAAATAGCGGATATGATAGAACGTGTACGTCCGATTCCCAAGGGAACATTTACTCCCAATATTGAAGGCGCAGAAGAAGATCTTGTAAGGATAACCCACGACAAGGCACATGAGATTTACGGAGATCCGCTGCCGGAGATAGTCGAAAAGCGTCTGGACAGAGAGCTTTCTTCTATCATAAAGCATGGCTTTGCAGTACTCTATATCATTGCGCAAAAGCTTGTATGGGACAGTGTTGATCATGGTTATCAGGTAGGTTCCAGAGGATCTGTAGGTTCTTCCTTCGTTGCGTCAATGGCAGGAATTTCAGAAGTTAATCCTCTTGTGCCTCACTATGTATGCCCGAAATGCAAGCACAGTGAATTTATAACAGACGGTTCCTACGGCAGCGGATTTGATCTGCCGGCAAAAAACTGTCCTCTATGCGGAGCGGATATGCTTCGTGACGGACACGACATTCCCTTCGAAACATTCCTTGGATTTGACGGTGACAAGGCTCCCGATATCGATCTTAACTTTTCCAGTGAATACCAGAGTTTTGCCCACAGATATACAGAAGAACTTTTCGGCAGAGATAACGTGTTCAAAGCCGGAACGATTGCAGCAGTTGCGGACAAGACCGCATATGGATATGTTAAGAAATACCTTGAAGAACGTGGAAAGGTATGCAGTCCCACAGAGATAAACCGTCTTTCCATAGGCTGTACAGGAATCAAGCGAACCACAGGTCAGCATCCGGGAGGAATGGTTGTAGTTCCGAATGATTATGATGTGTATGACTTTACTCCGGTTCAGCATCCGGCAGATTCTGCGGATTCCGATGTAATCACCACTCATTTCGACTTCCATTCTCTCCATGATACTATCCTGAAGCTTGACGAACTGGGCCATGTTGTGCCTACAATGTACAAGCATCTTGAAGATATGACGGGAATGGACATCAGAAAGGTACCCACCACTGACCCGAGAGTTATACGTATGTGTACTCATGCTGACGAACTTGGAGTAACCGGAGAGGAGATATACTGCCAGACAGGAAGCCTTGGCATACCCGAAATG
>JBJERG010000147.1:0-5673 GCA_051882155.1 Ruminococcus sp. | reverse complement strand
AACAATCCTACAATCATTAACTGATTCGGTTAATTACAGAAATGACCGCCGTGCCTTCGGGTGCGACGGTTTTTTGCGTACATTCCGGGGTATTGCCATAGAAAAATGCCCAGAAAAAAGCCTGCACAGGTATCATGCAGGCGGAAAACAAAATATAGCAAATAAAATTCAGGGGATTTGTGAGGATTACTTAATCCTTAACTGTATTATATGCCCCGGAACTTAAAAGAATCTTAAAACTGCCTATATTTTTTCAAAAAAATATGCAGTGTTCAATGCAATTTTCATCATCTGAGAGAATGAAAACTGTCTTTCCTCAGCTGACGTGGATTCTCCTCTCAGAGGACAGTCGGAAACAGTGGTAATGCAGAGAGCTTTTTTTCCTGCCTCAGCGGCATTCATATAAAGCGCTGCCGCCTCCATTTCAGTAGCCAGAACGCCCATTTTCGCCCAGAGAGGAAGAGGACTTTCTCCGCTGTAGTAGAATATATCCGAGGAAAGCACATTGCCTACACGTACATTCACCCCCAGCTTTTCAGCTTCTGAAACAGCCGTCTTCAAAAGCTCATAATCTGCAATAGGCGCAAAGGTGCCGTCCAGTCCGTACTGCTTTTCATATGCGGAATTTGTGCAGGCTGCCTGAGCTATTACAACGTCACGAAGCTGTACATCATCCCGCACACCGCCGGAGGTGCCTACTCTGATTATTCTGTCAACGTCGTACTCGTGGAAAAGCTCATAGGAATATATTCCGATAGAGGGCATACCCATTCCGCTGCCCTGTACGGATATTCTTACGCCATTGTAGAATCCGGTGTAACCCAGCATATTGCGGACGGTGCTGTAGCATACAGGATTTTCAAGATAGGTTTCCGCTATGAATTTCGCTCTCAGCGGATCTCCGGGCATAAGCACGGTTTTTGCGATATCGCCTTTTTCTGCGCTGTTATGTGGTGTTGCCATAATAATGACCTCCTTTTGTTATCGTGATCTTATTTGTTTCAGAGTACCTATAATTGCACTGCGGTTGAATACCACCATGAATATCATGCCGAATAAAAGTATCGCCATCTGCATCGGAATGTCGTGGGTTACCACATATCCCAGAACAAACATGATGATAAGATTCAGGAAGAATTTCTTCTGGTTTATAGGGAAATAAATATATCTTCTTGCGTCCTTCTGACGGATAATGTAGCTTGCAAAATATCCTGCAAAGGTTGCAATTGCCGCACCGTTTATTCCGAAGAGGAATACCAGCAGAGCATTCAGAATGATGTTTGTAACAGCCGCCACAAGACTTGTCCAGAATGAATGTGATGTAATTTTTGTTGCAGTATATACACTGCTGAAAAACTGGTTAAGGCACATCATTATTACAGCAACTATAAGTACAGGCGTGTAAAGATAGGCAGTGCCGTATTCCGGGAAGGTGCTTGTATCAATGAGAAGCGCTGACAGGGGCTTTACAAATACTATCATAGCCGTTCCTGCAATGAACAGAAATGAGGTGTATGCGTCAAATACTTTCTGGTAAAAGCGTCCTCTGTCCTTTGAATCATTCTCCAGGATAGCGGACATATTCCATGCCTGGAAGAATATAGTTGAAAATGTGGAAACAAGGTTCGGGATCTTATTTGCAATGCCGTAAATTCCCGCCGCCGCTTCGCCTACAGCACCCTCGGGACCGGGCATATATCTGATGAAAATACGGTCGGAAAAGCCGGTTATTGTCCACAGCAGAGTTGAGGGAATAAGCGGAATGGAAAAGGCAAGCATCATTCTGCCAAGACGTTCGTCCAGAGCCTTGAGACTGAAATATTTTTTAAGATCTGCTATCCACCACAGGAAAAGCGCCGACAAAAAGTCGGAACAGATAACCGACAGCAGAAAGCCTGTAACGCCCATCTGCAAAACTGCAATAAAGATAACATTAAAGATAAAGAGGGTAAGGGTTGCCAGGATGCCGTCAAATGCAAAGAGCTTTACAAGACCTCTTGCCCGGACAAACTGGGAATTTATGGAACGCATGGAGGAGGTTATAACATAGACCATAAGGAGCCATGTATAGCCGTCCATAAAGGGCATAACGGAAAGCATAGGCGAAAATGCCAGCATAAGCATAGCGCCCAGAGCTGTTATTGCCACAGCGGTGGTGTAGACTTTTTGTTTGCTGTAGCGTTTGTCAAGACCGAAGCGGATTATAGCCTCAGTCATGGAAAATGTTACAAGAGGAATCAGAAAATGAGATGTGATTTCAAGAAGCTCTTTTGTACTGTTATCCGCAGGGTTTATGTTGGCGGTGTAGAGCTTTGTAAGGAACAAAAGCAGAATTTTCGAGCCAAAGGAACCGATAGCAAATATTATGGTATTGGAGGCAAGCTGTTTGTACTTGTTCATATATAACTTCCTTTTTTAAAATGATATAAAAGCATTATACCATATTTCTCCGTAAAATAAAATCATTTTTGAAAAAGTTTTCATGGATTCCGGCAGAATTTTTCGTTTTTGGTGAATTAGTGTATTTTTGTACACAGAATTTGTGCAATGATACAAAAGAAAAATTTTTTTCTAAAAATGCAACATTTTGGCAGGCTCAGTTGTATAGCAAGTGAAGGGACTTTTATATGGGACGGCTGGCGTCCCGTAACAAGGCTGAAAGTTTTTCTCTTTTCGGGATTTTCCTGTCTTAATACGGTGCAGAAGGGACGGTTTGCAGGGGCAGACCGGTGCTGTAAAGACCATGCTTCTCAATAAGGGCGGTACGGGACGCCGTACCGGAGCAGCATACGGGAAGTCGGGAAAGAGAGAAACTTAATGCGAAAAAAAGAAGGGAAATGTGCCGTGAGGCACTGAATCATTGGAAATTTCCTCATGTAATTCACTTGTCTGATCATGGGGAATGAAGTATTGCAGGTTCTTATGAATCTGTCTACATAATTTATTTACAGCTTGTCCAAAAAATCGCCTGTGAAATATAGTACACTATATTAAGGAATAGTGACTTGATTTGTGGGCGAAGGAGGAATCTATGTGCTGCAAATTGAAAAGCCGCAGGAAGAGGGCTTTCAGAGAGTATACCTGCAGCATATAGACGCTGTATATCGTGTATGCTATGGATTTATGAAAAACAATGCAGACGCCGAGGACGCTGCTCAGGAAACGTTTTTAAAGCTTTTGCAGAAAGGTGATAAACAGACCTTTGAAAGCATGGAGCATGAACGTGCCTGGCTGATAGTCACTGCGTCCAATATCTGCAAAAACAACCTGAAAAGCTGGACAAGGCAGAAGCGGGAAGAGGTGGAAAATACCGACGAAATTCCCGACGGCTGTCAGGAAAATAAGGAGATAAGCGCTGTCCTTGAAGCTGTACTGGATCTTCCGGATAAGTATAAGACGGCAATATATCTTTATTACTATGAAGAATATTCATGCAGTGACATTGCGGCGGCTCTTGGAAAAAAGGAGTCGAGTGTGCGTTCCCTGTTAAAACGAGGAAGGGCGCTGCTGGAGAAAAAACTGGGAGGTGAAGCAGATGAAAAATGAGGATATCAAAAGGGCATTTGAAAGCCTTACTCCGAATGAGGAGTCAAAGGAGCGTATGCTCAGAGCCATAATGGAAAAGTCGGCGGCTGTTCTGAATGAAGCGTCTGCCGAACCGGTTAAGGTTCCATGGTATGTAAGATACAGGGCTCAGCTGGGTATGTGTACAGCGGCGGCAGTATGTGCGGCAGTGTTCGGAGTTGCAGTGCTGAATCCTGCCTTTGTAAAGAACAGCGGCGACAAGGCGGCTCTTGTGGAAAAAGTAACCTGTACTGAAACCACAGCTGTAACTGAAGAAGCGAAAACGGAAACATCTGTAAATACACAGACTGAGAAGGCTTCTCATACCACTAAGGTTACTGTGAAGAGTACAGAAGCTTCCGAAGTAAAGGAAACGAAAACATTGCCGGCAGTTACAGAGATAAAAGGCACTGACGCTCCTGAAAAGCCGGCAGTTACAACCTGCGCAGTGACAGGAACCACACAAAAGGTGACAGCCGCTTCAACTGAGATGACTGTTGTAACGGACGAGGAGATCGTAACATCTATGTCGGAGGTTCAGACAGAGGTTACCACTTCGGGTACAACCTCCAGACCAAGCCTTTACGGTGATCTGTATGACTTTAACCATGTAACATGGGCAGGACTGAACTATGCCACAAGCTATGAGGAGATATCCTACAGCAAAATAGTGAATCATTTAGGTTCAGGTGTGGCAACAGGCGACGGCGTTGAGGGAACATACACTATACTGCTTTATGAAATAAAGGGAATGCCTGTGGAAAAGGGCATTGCAGTGCAGTATGCAGGTCAGACCTCCTATTATGTATTTTACAGCGTGGAATAAGGCAATATGCTCTTTAAAACAGAATATAAAACGGCTGCTGCGGATCTGAAGTCTGCGGCAGTCTTTTTATTTCTATGATTAAAGTCTTGACACCGGGGAACGGCTTTGATATAATAATCTATATATATCCTCTGACTAATAAGAGGATGTGGAAAATAATAGAAAACAAGGCTGGTAAACAAAAAATGCCGGAATTAAAGATAAAAGACAGAGATCCCTATAAAAGGATCTACTCACTTTGCGCCGCTTCTGCAATGCTTTCCATATTTGCAGGGGCATTCAGCATAGTGTGGTATAAATGTTTCAGCGACACCATACTTCTGCCCTTTTACAGAAGGGGCAACTGGGTCATGATAGCAATATATGTTATTCTTATAATGCTTTTCAGCAACGTATTCGGCGGAATGAAAACAGGCTACCTCAGAAGAACGGATACCTTTTACTCCCAGACCCTGTCCATGCTCTGTGTGAATGTGGTGACCTATTTTCAGATAAGCCTTATAGCAAGAGATTTTGTGGATCCTTTGCCTATGCTTCTGCTTACCCTTTGCGATATTGCGGTGCTTCCTGTGTGGATAATTGCAACGAATAAGATATATTTCTACCTGTTTCCGCCAAGGAAGCTTGTTATAATATACGGAGAAAAGGCGGCGGCGGAGCTTGTTGCAAAAATGAGCCGCAGAGTGGACAAGTACATGATATGCGAATCCGTAAGCGCAGACCATACCCTTGATGAAATGCAGGAGGCAATTGACAGGTACGAGGGCGTTATTCTCTGCGATATGCCCGGTCAGCTGAGGAATGATATCCTCAAATATTGCTTTGCCAAAAAAATCCGTGTGTATGTTGCACCGAAAATTTCAGATATTATAATAAGAGGCGCAGAGGAGATAAGGCTTTTTGATACGCCGCTTCTGCTGTGCAGAAACAGAGGTCTGAGTCCGGAGCAGCGTTTTGTGAAGAGAATATTCGACCTTTTGTTCGCAGTTATTGCAGGGGTTATATTCCTGCCTGTTTGTATTGTGATAGCGGTCTTTATAAAGGCAGAAGACGGCGGTCCGGTGCTGTATAAGCAGGAACGCCTTACCCTGGACGACAGGGTATTCAATGTGTATAAATTCAGAAGCATGATACCGGATGCGGAAAAGAACGGCGCACAGCTTGCCACAGAGGACGACAGCCGCATTACAAGGGTGGGAAAAATTCTTCGCAAATGCCGCCTTGATGAACTGCCGCAAATACTGAATATTCTGAAGGGTGATATGTCCGTTGTAGGGCCAAGA